>JAAFHQ010000019.1 GCA_013298445.1 Chitinophagales bacterium
TTAAACGCATCGGTCGATGTCACCCCTGGGGAGGTTTCGGATTTGATCCGGTACCCAAACGTCGCGACTCCCAAAACCATTAATTGTTTTTTTAATTAGAACACTTATGCTTAAAAGACCTAGACGTAATCGACGAAACGCTGCCATTAGAGGAATGGTCCAGGAAACACACCTTTCCACGGAGCATCTTGTGCAGCCCCTGTTTCTGGTTAGCAAAGAAAACTCACGTGAACCCGTGAAGGCTTTGCCTAACACCTACCGACTTGGCCTCCAGGAAACATTGAAAGAAGTGGAAGATTCCCTGAACCTTGGAATTACCAACTTCATTTTGTTCCCCGTGGTGCCGGACCAGTACAAAGACAAGTTTGCTACCTATGGCTATGATGAGGACAATTTTTACCTCAAAATCGCTGCCGAGGTCAAACGCCGTTTTCCCGAAACCTGCCTGATTAGTGATGTTGCCATGGATCCGTACAGCACTGATGGCCACGATGGCCTGGTACGCGATGGCAAAATCATCAACGACGAAACCTTACCGATTCTTGCAAAAATGGCGGTTGCACAAGCTGCTGCTGGTTTCGACCTGCTCGGCCCATCCGATATGATGGACGGAAGAGTAGGTTACATGCGCGAAGCACTTGATGCGGCTGGCTATATGGACACCGGTATTATGGCTTATACGGCCAAGTATGCCAGTGCCTTTTATGGTCCATTCCGTCATGCCCTGGACTCAGCTCCACGTGGAGGGGACAAAAAAACGTACCAGATGGATCCCGCTAACCAAAGAGAAGCACTGATTGAGGCGGCTTTGGATATCGAAGAAGGAGCCGATTTCATCATGGTGAAACCTGCCTTGAACTATCTGGATGTGATCAACTTGTTAAAAACCAATACCGAAACTCCGGTTGCTGCCTACCACGTGAGTGGGGAATGTGCTATGCTCATTGCCGCAGCAGAGAAGGGGTGGTTGGATTTGGATCAAGCGGTTCAAGAAACCCTCATGTGTTTGCGCCGGGCTGGCTCGGATGTGATCATCACCTATTTCACCAAGCACTACGCTCGCCTGATGAAACATGGTCACTTACCAGAAGAACACAAAGAACCTAAAACTCATGCGCGCAGTAAGCGTACGAGTACGAGTATGCCAGCTTTTATTAAGAACTACAAGATTTAATTGAGTAGTTTGGAAAGTTTGGAAATTTAGGGGGTGATCGCCAAAAACAGGTGGTCACCCTCTTAATTTTTAGGCACCAATTTTGGATTTTAAATGACAAATTATCATCCGTAAGATTAGTACTGCATTAAATGAGGTAGATTATCTTTATTACTTGATAAAATCGACAAATCATGAAAATTCTATGCCTCATATTTTTTGCTTTTATACCGTTTTGGGGATTTACACAGAGTATAAAAAATGGATTGATTGCTCAATACGAGTTCAATACCATCCCGCTTAAAGATTTGTCTGGAAAAGGCCATGATGGGCAAAATGTTTCAATCACCCTGGAGAAAGACAGGTTTGGAAATGCCAATCAAGCCTACTCTTTCAATGGCCTAAGTAGTTTCGTTGAAATTCCTAACCATGCCGATTTTCAATTTGGAAAAAAAGACTTTACCTTAAGTCTTTGGCTCAAATACGGCAGCCAGGAAATTGGTGACAATTTAGACTATTCAGCAATTTTCATTAAGGCCGAAAACCCTGTAAATCCGTTTGAAGGGCTTACTGTTTTTGCGGATTATCCCTCCAATGGGGCCATTTCCTTAAGACAAGAGTGGAATGATATTCTGTACACTGCTCCTCAAAACCTCAACGATTTAACCTGGCGTCATTTTGTATTTCAAAGAAGTGGAGACCAGTTGTTGATTTTTATCAATGCAGAACTGGTGGTCAGTAGGACTGTTGCAATACTGGACATGAGTAATAATGCACCAATCAGACTAGGTGTTAACCACATCTTTAATGATGCTCAAAACTATTATGGTTTGATGGATGACATGCATGTCTACAACCGTGCCTTATCAGGTACAGAAATACGGATGTTGTTTGAGTATAAATCGCCATCAATAAGCACTGCTTATAAACTCAAGCTGTTTCCGAACCCGCTACTTAGTGGTAGTTTATTGAAAATTGAAGCATCAGAAAAAGTAAAAATTGAAACCGTAAGTTTACTAGACGTCAGCGGACGCAGGGTATGGAAACAAAAGTTTACCTCAACAGATGCTTCAACGTTATTTTCTTTAACCTTGCCAAATCTAAGCAAAGGAAGTTATTTGGTTGAAATATTGGTAGATGGATCCAAGAAAGCTGTATTAGAAAAATTAATAATTCAGTAATTGATGATTGGGTATGACGCGCCCACATCGTCCAGCAAGCCCAACCCCAACAAAATGAACATTTATTTTTGCCCCACTACTAAATCGCAAATTTAAGAGCCATATCTTTGAAACTTCGTATCTTATGTTCGAAAATTGCGTCATACCAAAAAGGCTTAAGTTGAACGACCCTTCGCCCGGCTCAGCATGCCTCATTGGTGTATCGCTTAGCATACTACATACTATTAAGAGAACAAAACTTATTTCCATGAGACTTTATTTACTCGTTTTAGGTTTCTTACTGCTTTTCTCTTCAAAAAGCAGCGCACAATTATTCTACGGCATCGGCGCACAACACCAAACCCTTTCTTTCAGTCGCGATGGCAGCCAGGGTTTGCAAGGCGTCGATCAAGTCGTGAAATTAGCAGGAGGCGATTTGGACAAGGTTTTTCCCAAGCAAATCCGCTCCACCACGCTTGCGCCACAGGTTTTTATTGGCTGGCATTTCCCACAAGAAAACGACTATTACGTCCGGGCACAGGTTGCCACCTCGCAAAATTTTGCACAAACCTTCAAATTGCGGGGAAACGTTAACGTAGAAGGCAAAAATATTCCACTCCCAAATGCGATCTCGCTGGGCATTGAAATGGGGCGCAGGTTCGACAACAGCACCTTCTTGTTCGGCAGCATCATCTACGACGACGGCGTTCGTTTTTCGGACTACCTCTTATCACAAGGGACCAATATGGATCGCGATGCCATCGACGCGCTGAACAACATCAGCTCGCGGGTAAATTTACTAAGCGGCGCGGGTAAAGGTTTGTTTCAGGTGGCGGTTGGTGGAGGGTACTGGTTGCCTTCACCCAATTTTGACATCCGCGCCAAGGGGTCCGTCGGCGCGGCGGGCAAGGCCCTGATCCTGAACTTTGGCTTTTCGGTCGAATTGCACAAAAAGAACAAAAAAGGCCTGGATTTGGAGAAGCACCCAGATTTGTGGTTTTGAGGGTAAGGCAGTTATCACGGAATTGATCTAACAGCTGATAATTTTGGCTAAAGGCTTTTTGAGTGACGAGATGCTATGTTAATCTCCAAAGAACTCTTTGGAGATTAACATAGCATCTCGTCACTCAAAAAAAGAAAATCACAATTCCTTGATAATCAAATCGCCTCAAGTCTAATGAAATGGTCAATGACCCAATCACCACCCAATCCCGTAATCATCCCCATGATTGCTGGAGCCACCCCAGAAACTACCGTTGGCCCAATCGAAAAAGATGGCATTGATTGGACCTGAAGTACGTGGCTCGAAGCTGAGTTTGTAGCCCATTCGCTCCAGAGCCTGGCGAATTGCCGGAGTAGTACTCTCGTTCATGAGCATGCTACCAGGTTTGGTTTCATGCTTGTCAAAAGAACTCCGCATCTGGAAGCTGTTGAAATTCGGGGCTTCACAGGCTTGCTGCACATTCATGCCAAATTCCACCACATTGAGGAAAAACTGAAGGAGATTTTGGTCCTGAGAATCGCCTCCTTGCACGGCAAAGGATAAAAAAGGCTTACCGTCCTTCAGCGCCAAACTCGGCGTCAGGGTCACCCTTGGCCGCTTGCCAGGTGCTACAACATTGAAAGGGTTTTCATTGGGATCGAGTACAAAGGCTTGCATGCGTTGGCTCATCCCAACCCCGGTTTTTCCCGCAATCACTGCAGGTACCCAGCCCCCACTGGGCGTGATGGAAACGACCCAACCTTCTTTGTCGGCAGCCTGGATGGAAGTGGTACCCGCATAAAACCCAGCTAAATAGTCAGGATCACTGAAAATATTGGGGTTGGAGGGCACAACTGCAGAGGTAGCCGGGCTTCCCCATTTTTCCAAAATTGACAAATATGGATTGCTCTTGCCTTCAAAAGGGTAGGGGTCCCCAGGTTTTACGAGGGAATCGTTCTGGTTAAGGTTCAAACGTTTGGCCCGCTCCTTGGCATACTCCTTGGACAACAAACCTTTGATGGGTTCCTCGGGAGCAACATAGGGATCACCGTAATAAAAATCGCGATCTGCAAAGGCCATGTTCATCGATTGATACAAGGTATGGATGTACTTGGGGGTGTTGTAGCCCATCTTTTTGAGGTCAAAGTTTTCCAGAATATTGAGCGATTGCAACAATGCAGGGCCTTGTGTCCATTGATTGAGCTTGTATACCTGTATGCCTTTGTAATCTGTCACAACAGGTTCTTCGGTCAGCACTTTCCACTTGGCCAAATCCTGTAGGGTGATCAGTCCACCTTGCTCCTGGCACCCGCGCACAAATTCCTGGGCGATGTCTCCTTGATAAAAACGTGCATAAGCTGCGTAAATGGCTTCTTTGCGTGACTTTCCAGCTTTTAGTGCCGCTTGCTCTGTATCCACCAGCTTTTTGAGGGTGGCCAGCAGATCTGCCTGCTTGAATAACTCACCTGCACGGGGCGTTTCTACGTCTTCACCGGGGTGCGTGATAAAAACCTGCTTTGAGTAGGGCCATTTGGTCAGTTTGTTTTTGTTGTTGGCAATGCGCTCAGCAGTTTCTTTTTCGATAGGGTAACCTTCAGCAAGCTGCATAGCCGGAGCGAAAATCTCTTTCAAACTCATGGTGCCGTATTCAGCGAGCATGGTCATTAGCCCGCCGGGTGTACCTGGCGTAACCGCCGATAAAGGCCCATCGCCGGGAGGGTATTTGAGGTTTTTCTTTTTGAAGAAATCGGCTGTTGCCCCAGTTGGTGCAACCCCCAAGGCATTAATGGCGATGACTTTTTGCGTTTTGGGGTGATAAATTAAAGCTTGAGTTTCCCCTCCCCAGCTCAATACGTCCCACATGGTACACGTGGCGGCCAACATGGCACAAGCTGCGTCAATGGCATTGCCACCTTTTTGGAAGGTCATGGCACCTGCGGTAGCTGCCAGGGGTTTGCCAGTTATGGCCATCCAGTGCCGTCCGTGTAACACAGGTTTTTGGGTAGGCAATTTGGCCAGCCCGGTAGGTGCGGCCTGGATGGGTTTCTCTGGCACTGCTGGAGTAGCTGGTTGCTGCGTTTGCGCTAGTAAGTTCAAGGTGAAGCAGAGCGCAACAAATGTAAAGGTGGTTCTCATGGTATTTAAAATGTATAAAGGATATAAACACAAAGGGTCGGCTACCATTAATTCCAATGGCAACCGACCCTCAATTATTAAACTCTTCAACTTCTAAACTTCCGTTTACTGAAGAATCACTTCTTTTTCTTCCACCATCTTCCGAATGTTGATCAAGGCGTAGCGCATCCGGCCCAGTGCAGTGTTGATGCTTACGCGGGTCAGTTTGGCAATTTCCTTAAAGCTCATGTCGGCATAATGGCGCAGGATCACCACTTCGCGTTGCTCGGGTGGGAGCATGTCTACCAGGTGGCGCACTTTGTCGTGGGTCTGGCTGCGGATGATGGTCTGCTCAGAGTTGAAATCCGGCGTTTGAAGAACGTCGAAAATATCGAAAGTATCGGTTGGCGAAACTTTAGGGCGGCGTTTCGTGCGGCGGAAATAATCCACACACATGTTATACGAGATACGCATTGCCCACTGAAGGAACTTACCCTCGTGATTGTACTTGCCTCGGCGCAGTGTATCAATGATCTTGATGAAAACTTCTTGAAAGATGTCTTCAGCAAGGCTTTGCTCCTTGACAAACAAATAAATAGAGGTATAAATTTTTTGTTGGTGACGGTTGAGCAATTCTTCGAACGCTCTTTCGTTTCCTTCCAAGTAGCAGGCGATTAGCTGCTGGTCGTTAAGCTGTGTAACTTGCATAACTAAATAGTTTAAAGCAATGGGATCAAATCCGTTAAAAACTTTTAGTGTAGAAGTTTCAGCTTATATGCGCCTACGTTTTAGTGAAGTAATAAGGTATTGGAAGAAAAATTGATAATGAGTCAAAGATAAACGCAATAATTTAATGAAAAAACAGTTTAGGCAATTTTTTTTCAAATTAACCAAACATTAACCGTTTTTTAGGGTTTCCCCTAGCGCCTGAAAACAGTATCCCGGCCGTGTAAAACTTTTTGTAAGCGTTTTTAACAAATGTTCCTGCATTGTACAACTTTTTGTATCTTGCGCATTCTAACTGCCATTACCTTATGAAACAGCAGGCTACCACGGAGACCACCCTTCCTACACCCGACGCCGACAATTGGATTTACATCAAAGGCGCCCGGGGCAACAACCTGAAAAACATCGACTTAAATATTCCAAAGAACCAACTGGTCGTGGTTACTGGGGTTTCAGGCTCGGGTAAGTCTTCGATTACGATGGATACCTTGTATGCTGAGGGGCAACGTAGATATGTGGAAAGCCTGTCTTCTTATGCCCGGCAGTTTTTGGGGCGGATGAAAAAACCGGAAATTGATTACATCAAAGGCATTTGCCCTGCTATCGCCATTGAGCAAAAAGTTAGTACCAGCAATGCCCGCTCCACTGTCGGGACACTCACCGAGTTGTACGACTATCTGCGGCTTTTGTATGCTCGCCTGGGCAAAACCTATTCTCCCATCTCTGGTCAGGTAGTCAAAAAGCACGAAGTAGCAGACGTCAACGATTACATCCATACTTTTCCGGAAGGAACCCGGGTGCAATTGTTCATTCCGCTACCTTATAAGTACAAAGACCGTTTGTTGGAGCGAGAATTGAGCTTGTTGCTGCAAAAAGGGTACACCCGTTTGCGCAACCAAGGCGAGTTGATGGATATCCAGGATTTTTTAGACAGCAAAGCGGCCATCCTGAAACTGAAAATAGAGGAAATTGCGGAAGACACCCTTTACATTCTGATTGACCGTTTTGCGGTCAGCAGTGAAGAAGACAACGTCCGCCGCATCGCCGACTCCATCCAAACTGCTTTTTACGAAAGTGAAGGCGAATGTTGGGTCGATGTGGTAGGCACCGAGGCCATGAAGGGTTTCAACAACCGCTTTGAACTGGATGGAATGACCTTTGTTGAACCCACCCCTCAATTGTTCAATTTCAACAACCCCTTCGGAGCTTGCCCCAGTTGTGAAGGTTTTAGTATGGTAATGGGCATTGATGAAAATAAAGTAGTGCCCAACAAAGGTCTTTCCGTATATGAAGGAGCGATTGCCTGCTGGAAGGGGGAAAAGTTGGGCCTGTGGCTGGAAGAAGTATTGGAACATGCCCACAAATACAATTTCCCGGTTCATACCCCTTATCAGGATTTGACCAAAGAGCAGCGCAACATGCTCTGGAAAGGCACTGCCAGCTTTGGCGGCATCCATGCCTTTTTTAAGGAATTGGAAGAAAAATCCTACAAAGTCCAAAACCGGGTGATGCTGGCGCGTTATCGCGGGCGCACCCAATGCCCCACCTGTGAGGGTTCGCGCCTGCGCAAAGAAGCTCGCTACATCAAAATAGCCGATCGGGGCATCCATGAACTGATCGATGAACCAGTAGATGAACTCTTACCTTTTTTTCAAACGGTTGACTTGAGCGAGTTTGATCAAAAAGTAGCCAACCGCTTGCTCCAGGAAATCACCTCGCGCTTGCAGTTTATGTGCGACCTGGGGCTGGGTTACCTCAACCTCAACCGGGTTTCCGCCACCTTGAGTGGAGGCGAAACCCAACGCATCAACCTGACCCGCTTGCTGGGGAGCAACCTCACCAGCTCGATGTACATCCTGGATGAGCCCAGTGTGGGCCTGCACCCCCGCGACACCGATCGTTTGGTCAAGGTACTCAAGTCCTTGCGGGACCTGGGCAACACTGTCATCGTAGTGGAACACGAAGAAGACCTGATCAAAAATGCCGATTACCTCATCGACATTGGCCCTGCTGCGGGCATCCATGGTGGTGAAGTGGTTTTTGCCGGGCCATATGCCGACATATACACAGAAGCTGCTACCAGTCTGACTACCTTATACATGAATGGTACCATGCAGATTCCGGTGCCAGCCTTTCGCCGCAAAGCCAGTGATTTTATTTGGGTAAAAGGTGCCAGAGAAAACAACCTACGCAATATTGATGTAGCTTTTCCCCTCCATACCATGACGGCGGTGAGTGGGGTCTCGGGTTCGGGCAAAACCACTTTGGTTAAACAAATTCTTTTCCCTGCCCTCAAAAAGGAATTGGGTGAAGCTACCCCCAAGGCGCCCGGATTGCACTCTACCATCGAAGGGCCATTCCAAAAAATCAAGGCGGTGGAAATGGTGAACCAAAGCCCGATTGGCAAATCTTCCCGCTCCAATCCTGTCACCTATGTAAAGGCTTACGATGCCATCCGGGACTTGTTTACCAATCAACAATTGTCTAAAATCCGTGGCTTCAAGCCCAAACATTTTTCATTCAATGTAGATGGAGGTCGCTGTGACGCCTGTAAAGGTGAGGGCGAACAAATCATCGAAATGCAATTCCTGGCCGATGTGCGCCTGGAATGTGATGTATGTCAGGGCAAACGTTTCAAACCCGAAGTGCTGGAAGTAGAATACAAAGGCAAAAACATCCACGAAATCCTGGAAATGAGCATCGACGAGGCCATGGAGTTTTTTGCCGGGCACAAGGACATCATTTCCAAAATCAAGCCTCTGCAAGATGTGGGTTTGGGGTACGTACACATGGGGCAATCCTCCAGCACCTTATCCGGTGGTGAAGCACAAAGGGTGAAATTGGCTTCTTTTTTAACGCAGGAACATTCCAATCAACACGTGCTTTTTATTTTTGATGAGCCAACCACTGGTTTGCATTTTCACGACATCCGCAAGTTGTTGGACGCACTCAATGCACTGGTGGAAAAAGGGCATACGGTAATTGTGGTGGAGCACAACCTGGAAGTGATCAAATCCGCAGATTGGGTCATCGATTTGGGGCCGGATGGTGGAAAGGGTGGGGGTAATTTGGTATACCAGGGTGTGCCGGAGGGGCTTACACAAGTTGAAGCATCGTATACTGGGCAGTTTTTGCAGGAAAAACTGCCTCGCCAAACATAGCCGGATATTCTTGAATAAATAATAAACCTTGTTTTTCATAAAAATAATGATTATATTTAAAGATTAATTTATTGATTATCAAAACCAAATACAGTCTACAATGAAAAAATTCTTCACTTCCCTATTCCTAGGGCTGGGCCTCCTATTGGCAACCAGTAGCTACGCCGGGGTTTCAAATTTGCCTGTAGCAAATGATGCAGTAGCAACAAATGTAAGTGCGGAGGCCAAACTGGGCATTGACGATTTAAGAAACCTTTCGGTTAAAGAAATTGAAGCAAAAATTGGCCATGACCTTACCTGGAAGCAAAAATTGGCCATTAAAGTGCTAAAAAGTAAAGCCACCAAAGCGGAAAAACATCCCGAAAAACCGGCTACCAGCACCAACAACATCATTGGCTTCCTGCTCGGTCTACTCTTGAGCCTCATTGGTGTGTTGATTACATATGTTGCTTTCCAGGGAGAAAGAAGCACCATTAAGAGTGCCTGGATTGGATTTGCAGTAGGGTTGTTGCTCTATATTTTGGTTTTAGTATAATCGATCGGGTTTAATTCGATGCTAAAGTAGGGATGTACATCAATTGTTCATCCCTATTTTTTTTGTGAAATTTTGCGACCTATTTCTTTTGGGGGGTCTAACTATACAACGTGAGGCGTATAAATTCACAAATTTGTTTTGTTGCAAAAAAAGCATAAATTATATTTGATCAACAATCTTGTTCAATGCTCTAAAACGCAAAAGCCATGAAGAAACTTTTTACCATTCTATTTCTTTGTGTTGGCACTTTGTTGACAACCACCACCTATGCTACAGTTGCAAGCGCACCTGCAGCAGGTACTGAAACGGTCAATGCTGAGACCAAACTGGGTATCAATGACCTAAAAACCATGACGGTTAAAGAAATCGAAGCAAAAGTTGGCCACGAATTGACCTGGAAACAAAAATTGAGCATCAAAATGCTCAAAAGCAAAGTGGCTAAAGCAGAGAGACATCCCGAAAAGCCAGCAGGTAGTGGTAGTACTTTCATTGGACTTTTGCTAGGCCTGTTTTTGTTTCTTATCGGAGTATTGATCGCTTATGTTGCTTTTCCCAATGACAGAAACGTCATCAAGGGGGCCTGGATCGGGGCTGCGGTAGTGCTGGTTTTGTTCCTGCTCCTGTAAAAGACTTTGATTAAACAGAAATTGTATAAGAAGAAGGGAGGCAGTGGGAATTGCATCCCTTTTTCATTTTCGTTCCTTACCTTTACGCCCACAAAACAAAAAACCAAGGCCTGATGAAACTATTGCAGGATAAAGTCGCTCTCGTAACCGGTGGTTCCCGTGGAATCGGGGCGGCCATCGTCAAAAGATTTGCAGAACAGGGCGCACATGTTGCCTTTACCTATCGTTCTTCAGCTGCTCAGGCAGAAGCCATTGCTGCTGAACTGGAAGCACTCGGTGTAAAAGCCAAGGCTTATGCCTCTGATGCTGGCAACTTTGCGGAAGCAGAAGCACTGATCAATTCGGTTGTGGCCGATTTTGGCAAACTGGACATCCTCGTCAACAACGCAGGGATTACCCAGGATACCCTCATGCTCCGCATGACGGAAGAACAATGGGATAAGGTGATCACAACCAACCTCAAATCGGTGTTCAACCTTTCTAAACACGCATTGCGTCCCATGATGAAAGCAGGAGGTGGCTCCATCATCAACATGGGCTCCATCGTAGGTATTACGGGCAATGCTGGCCAGGCGAACTACGCCGCTTCTAAAGCCGGGATCATTGGTTTCAGCAAGTCATTGGCCAAAGAAATGGGTTCTCGTGCCATTCGTTGCAATACGGTGGCACCTGGCTTCATTGAAACAGATATGACCGAGGCCTTGGATGAAAAAACCAGAGATGCTTACCTGGCGAATATCCCACTCAAACGTTTTGGGAAAGCGAATGAAGTAGCGGACCTTTGTGTGTTCCTGGGCTCGGATTTGTCTACTTATGTGTCGGGGCAGACGATTTCGGTTTGTGGAGCGCTGCATACCTAGGTTCAAATGACGAATTTTTCGAATGACGAATGACGAATTTTAGGTTACCTCCAAATTCGTCATTCGTCATTCGAAAAATTCGTCATTCAAATAATGATTTAGCATGCTTGACCAATCCTTTCTCAATCTATTTGTATCAGAGATCAAACGCCGCCTTTTTGAGGAATCCCAAGTACGGCTGGAGCGCTGTTTGAACGAACTCAGCGAGGCCGACATCTGGTGGCGCCCCAACGAAAATTCCAATAGTGTAGGCAATCTGGTTTTGCACCTTTGCGGCAATGCCCGACAGTGGATACTCGCAGGTTTGGGTGGAGCACTGGATCAACGGCGCAGGCAGACTGAGTTTGATGAGCGGGGACCTATCCCCCGAGCGGAACTGATTCAAAAGGTACGGGATGTAATGGGTGAGATTGATGAAGTGCTCGATCGCCTGAAGCCGGAGGACTTGGAGCGACCCATTGTGGTGCAAAGTTTTGATGAAACTGGACTGAGTATCCTCATCCATGTTGTCGAGCATTTTTCTTACCATGTGGGCCAAATGGCGTACATCGTCAAGGCGAGACTGGACAGACAAACCAATTTTTACGGAGGTATCAATTTGGAAAACAACGATACCCATTGAATCTGCAATAACAAAAAAATCCCTTGCTACACAAAGGCTGTCCTTCTGGTAGCACAATAAATGAGCCCCTATACCCAAAACATTACTGGGTATAGGGGCTATATTTTTAATGGTTTATCGAACCAGTGCCGAAACTTTTTTCAGTTTATTCCGGCTCACACTAAATGTAGAGTTGTAACCATCCATTTGATTTTGAATCAAGCCTGCTTCTTGCATCAGCTTGAGGTGATCGTTGAGAAAATCGGCGTCCAGTTGGGTGTGGATCAACAGATCTACCCAGGCTGCTTCGGGCCATTCGCGTAAACAATCCAAGATGGCTGAGGTTTCTGGCTGACATAGTAGTTCCAAAATACCAATGGCCTTAGTTACTTTTTCACTCTGGGCGAAAAAGCGATTTTTAATGCTAGTGTTCATGGTGTGTTTCAGTGTTTCTTAAGCAAAGACTATTGTCACAATAGACGTTAACACTCTTTTACGAATCCACAACGAAAAGGTTACACGCAAGGGGAAGTTTTTTTTTATAATTTCAGCCATTAAATTAGCAACGCTTTTGTAACCAAAAAACCATTGAACCATGCCAATCAGAATGGAAGAAGATGACCCCAAAGGTGGGGGAAGACAAAACCCAAATCCAAACAACAACAACAATCAAGGCGGTGGCGGCGGAATGGGCTGGTTGATTCGGCTTTTGCCCCTGGCCATTTTGTTCTTGATCAAACGCCCCAAACTCCTGATTCCTCTACTCCTGGTAGGTGGTGTTTGGTATTTTTTACTGGGTGGTCAAGAAATGCTCAGCGGCGGTGGCGGCGACCCCAGCGCATACGAAGAATATGAGGACGAAAACGCTCCGGTACAGTTTTCATTGGGTGCCTCCCTCAGCCCCGAACGTTTTGACAAAGCTCAGGTATTTGAAGCCTTGTCCTATGGACAAAACGGGCAGTTGAACCGCATACCGAACAAAGTCAGTTTGTTGCCTTTTGCGCCTCGCCGTATGCATCAGGGAGGCCAAGGTTCCTGTGTGGGCTGGGCCAGTGCTTACGCTGCACGCAGTATCTTGGAAGCTCGCGCGACCGGGCGCAACCCCAATCAGGTAGTGTTCAGCCCGGCTTACCTTTACAACCAGATTCACCTGGATGGCTGCCAAGGTGCCTACATGATTGAAGCAATGAAGTCCATGGCACAAAACGGGGCCATGCCTTTTCAATCTTTTGGGTACGACGAATCGACCTGTGAAAATTACCCCGACAAAACCGACATCCGGGAAGCCCAAAAGTACCGCATCAAAGGTTACAACCGCCTTACGGTAAGCGATGAGGAACAAGCCCCTGACATTGAGGCCATCAAACAAAACCTGGCTCAAGGGGCACCGGTTGTCATTGGGATGATGGTGGGTGGTACTTTTATGAGCAACATGATCGGCCGTAAAGTGTGGCAACCTACCCAACGCGACTACAATATGGGCGGTTTTGGTGGCCACGCGATGTGCGTCATTGGCTACAATGATGATTTTGAAGGTGGCGCTTTCCAGATCATGAATTCCTGGGGGGAAGACTGGGGTGACCAGGGGATCTTCTGGATGAGTTACGAAGATTTTGAGTACTTCACCAAAGAGGCTTATGGTTTGTACCCCATGGGTTCGGCGCAGGACAAACAGGTGAACCCGGGTAAAATGGCGGTGGAATTTGGTTTGTACGACAACGACAAACAAGCCGTTATCCCCGTCAAACAGGTGAGCGACATCGTATTCCGTACCAATAGCGCCTTGACCAAAGGCCAAAAATTCAAAGCACTCATCGCCAACTCGGTAGATTGTTACGTGTACATCTTTGGCCAGGAAACTGATGGCTCAAGTTATGTCTTGTTTCCTTACACGGAGAAACATGATCCTTATTGCGGCATCGTGGGTACCCGCCTGTTCCCGAAAGACCATTCGATGGTTCCAGATGCGAAAGGCCAACGTGATTACATCGCTATCGTAATCAGTAAAACCGAATTGGATTATGAGGCGCTAAACGAGGAAATTGATGGAGCTTCAGGCAGTACCTATGCCGACCAGCTCAAAACCGCTTTGGGCAATAAGCGGATGCGCACGACCAGCTTTAAAGCGGGGAACACCATTGCTTTTGAGGCCGATGTGAAGGATAGTGGCGCTGTAGTGGGCGTTGTGGTAGAAGTGGATAAGAAATAAAAGGTAAAAAGCCGACGCCAGTGGGATAGATGGAAGTAGAATCTGGCGTCGGTAATAATCGAATCAGTCTTCTATTTTTGCAGCAATGGCCGCTTTTGCTTCTGCTACTGCGTCTTGTGCTGCTTTGGCTGCCTCGGTACAAGTTGGTTTTTGGGTCTTCGCGGATACTTTGTATTCGGTACCATTTTTGTTTACAGTACCAATCAGTTCTACTGTACACTCCTTGTTGTTGGGCATTTTATCGAGCTTAGCAGCTACTTCCAGCATGTTTTCCAGGTCTTCTTCTGTAGTGGAAATGAATAAACCGTTGGCTTCGATTTTTAATTTGTTTGCTGGAGATTTTGCCTTGTTTTGGGCAATGCTTACGGAGCTTAAACCAGCGAGAAAGAGCATTGAAAGGATGAGTTTTTTCATACGAAATGGATTGTATGTGATTGAATGACTCAAACCTAAGGAAAACTGGAGGGGTAGTCAAGGCACTTTTGCAAGTTGTTGACTACCCCAAATTTTTGGGATTGAAAGGGAGTTATCCTTACCCCAGGAAAATCAGCTACTCAATGATGGTATAGTTCAGAAAGTTTTTCGCCTCATTCATCTGGTTGCTTGCTGATTTAGCTGCCTCTGTGCAGGATTCGGCACTTGCAGAAACGGTATAATAAATTTGCATCATCCCAAACTTTATCCAGGAACCAAGCGTGACGGTACAAGTTTGGTGCGTAGTCGATTTTGTACTGAAGACTTGGACTTTTGTTATGCCTTTAAGTTCCTGGGCTTCTTTGGGGGATGGTTTAGCATCCGGGTTATTGGCAAACGAAGCAATGGCCAAAATGAGCATAAATGCAGTTGTGCTGAGCAATTTCCTATTCATAAATAATGGTTTGAATGGTGAAAAAATGGCTAAACAAGCTCCTAAAACTTACTTAGCCAGGTGAAACAAACTTATTGCAGGGCTTCTTGAATGGCCTTTTTTGCATCTCCCATTTGGCTGATCGCAGATGTTGTAGCATCAGCGCAAGTTGCACCGGTGGCAGTCACACTGATGACACATTGCACACTGCCTACAACAACTGTTGCACTCATGGAAACAGAACATTCTTTTGGTTCTGCCGTGATGAAAAAGGTTGAAAGGTTTGCAGGAGTTTTTTCAACAACAACGGGTTTTCCCGATTGGAAAAAGTTTCCTTCTGGAACGCGGGCAAATGTGGTAAATGCCATAGTCAGCATAACCACCAGAACACTTAAAGTTTTCATAGCGAAAAGTTTTGGTTGAAAATTTGAAAAATTAGGTTCGATTGGAATCTTGGCGCTTAAATCTGCTCAAAGATATTTTTCATCACCAGAATTGCTTTTCTAGCTTCGATTTCAGCTTGCTCTCTTGAAGGTGCGGTCACTGTGACGGATACAGGAATGATGGTCGTTCCTAAATCCACTCTACCTGAAATGGTGATGAGGTGCACGACTTCATTCGACTGCTTAGTAATAACCAATGTCGTAGGACTGGATTGGCTGGTCAATACCACTGTTTGTAGTGGTTCTTCGGGTAAATGTGCTTGATACCCCTGAGAATTTAGCCCACTCATGGACATCAATGCGTAAAAAAATAAAGTTTTCATAGCCGTTATGTTTTGATCAAAAAATTAAAAGGAATAACCAAGTTTGATCAGGACGAGGGCCGGATTTAGCCTCAATCCTGAGAAATAGTTGTAAGCATCACCAACCGAAAGGGTCTCAAACCACTTTAATCCGGTTAAATTGTTGCCGTGGATTTCAAAAAAATAGGGCTTGTTTTTAGGCGAAGCCATTACCTGAACATCCAAAAACACCAACCACTTTGAATGGGGATCCAACAAGTCTTTTTGAAAGGCATCCAAATGGACTCCAGCCCTAATCCAGTTGATAAACCTGTATTTGCCATTGATACCCACCTGTGAATAGAGCCGTCCTGTATTGGCTATCGCGGATTGAACCCGACTAGCCCCCACTTTAAATTCTAAATCGGCATTAAATGGACCTGGAAACGCACTTTGCGCAATCATTGCACTTGAGATTGTTCTGGCCACTGAAACTGAACTTTGATCATTCACTCCACTTGGATAACTGGAGATGGAAATCGCACCACTGAATTTGACCTTTGTGGATAAGCTTGACAAAAGCTGGTCTTTAGAGACATTCAAGGAAAATATCTTGTGTTTACCCTTTTGGATTTTTGTCAAAAACGAATAGTCATCAGTGATGTGCAAAAATCGGCTGTACGCGTTATCCGAAACATTGCTAAAAATGGAGAAGTTTAAAGATGACTGTTTGAATAAGTTAAAATCAAAATAGCCAAGTACGAAGGTGTGCGTCGTATTCATCAAATTCTCGGGACGAGATTGTTGAAAGTTGCGGTACCCCTGCATGATGTAACCGCTAGCTAACTCCGTTGCAGAGGCAAATGCGTTGCCTTGAAAATAAGTACCATATACCTTGCTTACCCCCTTGAGTGCCAGACCAAAACCCAGCGCCGGGTTCACATTTAACCAGGTACTCGGTGTGAAATTTTTTTGACTAGTATCTCCTAGTGCTAAAGATTGATGCTGGACTTTTAAATCACTGAATAATTTGAGGCGTTTTAACTGGATAGAAAACCCAGTGGATAAAAATGCGCTCGATTTAATGATGGAGAAGCGATTGGAGAAATAGTCGGTTGAAGTTGGCGTTTCAATGGTTTTGGAAGCGGTCAATTGTGAATTGAATTGCTCCACACTCCGGACATATCCCATTTGCGTTTTGATTTTTAGCAAGTCGTTCACCTTGATCAAACTCTTTCCAGAAGCATTGATTCGGTGCAGGTCTGCAAATGCTTCTTGTACTTGTTGGGATGATTCAAAAAAATCATTTTGGGCCCCTTCTAAATGTTTTACCACCAAAGTTTGTGGTGTGCTCCCGATTTGATGAATAAAATCCAATTGGAGCACTTGTCTTGGCGACAATTTAATCGTGGACTTCAAGTCTTGATAAAAGCGACGATTGTGGTTGTTGAAAAAAGCAGTGAATCGACCATTGATGGAAGAATTTAACAGGTTTTCTGCGTGTTCATTTGTCGTACTATAACTGGTATTGTAGGCTATGTTCAGCTTTTCATTTCCGGCATAAGTTGCATTGAAATGATTGCTCCACCGCATGGGCTTGTACCGGTTGTCCAATTGTTCCCGGATCGACAAAGTATCCTTGTTCAAAAAATAGGATGTTTCGTTGAACTGATAGGCCGAAGTCTCATCCTGACTGAAGGCAAAATAAGCTTGGGTTTTGAGGAAACGACTGAAGGAACGATTGAGGCTAATGGCACCAAGTTTTGAAGCATTACGGGCAAATCGATTGGGGTCGAGTTGAAAAGAAGGAAATTTTTCAAAATTGATCGCAGGCTCTCCAAAATCAGCAAGTGTTGCAGGGTCGCTGGAAGAAGCTGAATTTAAGGAATTTTGCTCATTGAGTTGATACAATTTTCCCGTATTGTTCATGCCTACAATTGCTGCCAATTTCAACTTTTTGAGCAATGCAAAATCGTGGGCATTGATTTCCTTTCGATTGCTAAGCCCCCATACCCCTTCCAGGTCCACGTTGTTTTTAAATTTGATTGCTTCTTTGACCGTCAAGTTAAGCGCAATCTCGTCAGAATCTTCAAACCCTTTCATCACCCCGTTGTCTTGATAATGCTCAATTGATTGAATTTTATCCACAATGTTTGCCGGTAAATGTTTGGTGACCAAGTCGCCTTGTCCTTTCCAAATGTCATCACCATCAACCAGGATTTTATTCACTTTCCTGCCGTTTACGAATACGGAGCCATCTTCAGCGACGGAAACGCCGGGGAGTTTTTTCAACAATTCACCTATTTTTCGTTCGCTACCATCTGAAAAGGATGCCGCCCGAAATTCAGTTGTATCGTTTTTTATTTTAATGGCCGGCCCTTCAGCCTTAATGACTACTGCTTGCATGGTGAGTATTTCAATGGCTAAGACCAAATCCATATTAACCCTTGGTGTTTTAAGGGAATCACGAGCAATTGCAATCCATTTTTCTTTAAAACCTAATGCGCTTACATGGAGGAAACAGGAATCAACTGCGTTTGGAATTTCGATGCGATAGGTCCCTTGTTCGTTTGAAAAGGAAAATGATATGATTGATGAATCTGCCCTGCTTTTTGCCACTACATTGGCCATAAAGACTGCCTGCAAATCATCAGAAGTAATTTTGCCTTCCACGAACCAGCTATTTTGAGCACGCAGCATGACTGCTGATAACAGGGCAATCAATGCGAGTATCATTTTCCTGATTTCCATATTATTCAGCTTTTTCGATTCTTTGAAGGGTTACCCCAACTTCAGTATTACCTGCTGGAATCGAAGAGGACAAGAACTGTTTCAACTGGGCAGCTTTTTTGGTCCAGAGTTTTTCAAATTCTACTCTACTGATTTTATCCCCTTGGGTTGGAGGAGCAACGGGTTCAGATAAAGCAAAGGGAAAATCGATCGATTTAGCGCTGAATTTTACAACCTCTTGCTCATCGTATGCTTCGACAATTAAACCTGGGAGTCCCCAAAGTTTCCACGGCCCTGCACTAACTGGGATTTCTTTCGAAAACCAGGCAATAAAGCTTCGACCTTTATAAAAACAGGTTGCTTTTTGGCAGAGCAAATTTCCGATTTTTTTCTGCTCATTGCCAATCGCCCAATTGATGTCTTCGATGCCTTCCTGGAGAATGAAAGGTTTGTTGAGGATGAATTCACGGGAGACTAGTATTTTTGACTGGACATCCTTGAAGTAG
>JAAFHQ010000190.1 GCA_013298445.1 Chitinophagales bacterium
AAAAAACTCTGCGAAACTCTGTGTGAACTCTGCGAAACTCTGCGGTAAAAAAATCCAACAGTTCAGAACTCACATAAAGCTTATATTGTAAAAATGGTCACTTTGTGTTCCACCAGCTCCCGATTCAGTAACACCGACACAATGCCAATCACCTCATTCACTCCCTTGCGCACTCCTCCCCCACCCGCCGGGCCATTGGTATACAAGGCTTCCACCTCTTCCCCAATCAAGGCTGCCTGGCTGGCTGAAGCAGCTTTAGCCACCGCCCGCACCCTGATCTCGTAAGGTACCGCCGAATGTCCAAAATTGCTACGATGCACCGAGCTGCTGCCAATGTAATCGATGCGCAGTTCGGGAAACTGGCCTTTCAAGCGCTGGTTTAAAATTTCACCCGCCAGTTCCGCCCTTTCCAGGGCCGCCGAACCAGCATAGGAAATTTCCCCCTCCCCCAGGAAAAAGGCTTTGTAGCCCACACTCACTTTGTAGGTTCTTGGTTTAATTTTCCCAGTACCTCCACGCACACTCACTTGATCCGGCCCGGATTCACTCAGGTGTACCGTGGTAAAATCCGCAATGACATCGGGGGTGTAATATTCATAAGGGTTGATGACCTCATACAGAAGTTGTTCTTTGGCAGTTTGTAAATTAACCACGCCTCCGGTGCCTTCCACTTTGCTGATCACAGCGGAACCATCCGGGAATACATCGGCATATGGGTGTCCCAATTCCGCCATTCCGGCCACCGGCTTTTTGATCGGATCAGCAAAATACCCTCCGGTGATGTGCCCTGCACATTCCAGCAAATGACCAATAACCGTCCCTTTGCCCAGCAAATCGTAATCGTCGGTTTTCCAGCCAAATTCATGAATCATCGGGGCCAAAAACAGCGAAGGATCGGCGACTCGCCCGGTGAGGATGATTTGGGGCCCAGATTGTAAGGCTTCCAGGATCGGCTCTATACCCAGGTAAGCGTTGGCAGAAATGATTGGTCCTGATTTTTCCAGCGCTTCACCCGTCTCCAAGGCAGGCCAGTTTGGGTCGATTTTTGCCAACACATCATCACCCGTGATTGCCGCTACACTGATGGAGAGCCCAAGCTCCCGGGCAATTTCAATGATTTTTTGTGCACCCGCAATCGGATTCGCCGCCCCCATGTTGCTGATTAGTCGAATTTTGTTTTGCACCAACAAAGGCAACAGGGAGCGAATCCGCCGCTCCAACAAGGGGTCGTAGCCCTGCTCAGGGTCTTGCAACTTGCGTTTTTGTGCCAGGGCAATGGTGCGCTCGGCCAGGCATTCCAGGACGAGGTAATCCAGTTTGCCCTTTTCAGCCAGGATTACCGCAGGTTCCAGCCTGTCCCCTGAAAATCCGGCACCGCAACCAATTCTGATTTTTGCTTTTCCCATGGCTTAAATATGTATCGATCCAGTAAGCAAAGCCACAATCGTCATCACAATGGTGGTGCCCCAGGCCCAGAAAAAAGTAAACCTTTGGTGTTCGCCCAAATCCACTTCCGCCAAACCTACCAACAAAAAGGTCGAAGCAGTCAGTGGGCTGATCGGGAAACCAACCGTCATTTGTCCCAGCAAGGCCGCCCTGCCAATTTCCAATTTATCGATCCCAAATTCAGTGGCAGTTTGGCTCAGAATCGGTACAACGCCAAAATAATAAGCATCGGGAGTAAAGAGGATGCTGGCAGGCAAACTGGTAATGGCTGTCAAGGTAGGCAATAGGTTCGCCTGCTGAGCCGGAATCAGCGCCACCAGGGCATTGGCCATCGCGTCAATCATTTTGGAACCACCCAAAATGCCAGAAAAAACTCCCGCGGCAAAAATCATACTCGACACCATAAAGATGTTCATGCCGTGATTGCGCAGGACTTTTTGCTGGTCGGCCAGTTTAGGATAGTTAATCAGCAAGGCAATCATACTCGCCACCAAAAACAACACCGCGGTCGGCACCCAGGCTTTCATCAAGGTGACAATGAGCGAGATGGTGAATATGGCGTTGAACCAAATGAGTTTGGGGCGCCGCAAACGTTTTTGCTCTTCATTCAAATTGTCGGCGGGATGGTATTGCAGGTCGAGGATGCCGATGCGTTTGCGCTCCCGTTTGCCCCAAATGTAGGCAACCAGCAGCACCCACAAAACGCCCCCCAGAATGGCGGGCACATTGGGGTTAAAAATACTGGCCGCATTGGTATTTAGGGTTGAAATCGCCCGGGCAGAAGTACCCGACCAGGGCACCAAGTGTAAAGGCCCCACACTCAGGGCCACGATGCCCGCCAACATCAGCCGATTGATGCCCAATTGTTTGTAAATCGGCACAAAGGCAGACAGGACAATCATAAAGGTGGCTGTGCCATCTCCATCCAGGTGTACTATCATGGTGAGGACAGCGGTGCCCAGCAAAACCTTGAGTGGGTCGCCTTTCACCGCCCGCACAATGCCAGCTATAACCGGGTCAAACAAACCGGCATCAAGCATAGTCGCGAAGTACAACACGGCAAACATCAGCAAAATCCCCGTTGGGGCCACTTGTTTGATGCCAGCCAGGATCATTTCGCCCAATTCCACTGGCTTTACTCCGGCCAAGAGGCCAAATACAATGGGGACCAAAACCAGAGCAGTCATAACCCCCATTCGTTTGGTCATGATGAGGGCTAAAAAGGTGGCGATGGTGGCAAAGCCGAGTAGTGCGAGCATGGTGTAGGTTTGTATTGAAAGACGAGCGTTAAAATAGGACTTTTATATCAGGCTACCTTAAAAATTGGTAAAAAAACAAAGTTGCCAAGGAAACATTAAAATCCTTGACAACTTTGAGTACTCCTTTTGAGGGCTTGCTTTATTCCACTACATAGGTAGAGGCAATCATGTCATGCAGGGCTTGCTTTTTCTCTGTAAAAAGGGGCATCAGGTATCCAATGCATAAAATGAGTGCAGACAAAATTTTGCTAAAATACCGCCCGGCAGCTTGTCCAAATGAAATGCGTTGCCCATTTGTTCCAATCACGTAAATGTGTAACAGTGATTTTCCAATGGTAGCTTGGCGTTCAGAACTTTCCATCAGGGTAAAATACAAAAACTGTACGATCGCAGAAACAAATGACCACTGTAGCGCAGATTCTGGGTTTGTCGCTCCAACAAAAAACATGATCGTGCGCATCGGAATGCTCACAATTATGCCATCAATTAAAGCAGCTACCAATCGTTTCCAAAAATGGGCGTATTCAAAATCAGTACTGTGTTCCGGTTGATCCATTAGATCATCTAAAATTTCATTCTCCATGGTTATTGAATTTTATTTTTTAAAAATGACATATTCAAAAAACTGATTTACAGAATTATCATAAGATTCGGTTCATAAAAACTCGAATAAAAAAGCAGACTATGTAAAAATTAGTTCCCTAAATTTACTCATTAGTATTGTTATGCCAAAGGGATCGGTAAAATAAGCCACCCTTTTTCCTTATTTTTCCCTCCAGAAATCGAGCGAAGATGCAGAAATTGATTTATGGGTTGGTTTTTACACTACTAAGTGTTTCATTGTTAGCCCAAACCGCAAAGGAATACAGTGTGCAAGATTATGCGCACCTGGAGAAGTTGTACCTCCACCTCCACCAAAATCCCGAACTCTCCTTTTACGAGACCAACACGGCCAAACGCCTGGCCGAAGAGTTGCGTCAAGCGGGTTTCCAAGTCACCGAAAACTTCGGAGGTACTGGCGTTGTAGGCATCTTAAAAAATGGCCCCGGCCCCACCGTGCTCATCCGTGCCGACATGGATGCCTTGCCCGTTGTAGAGGAAACCGGAAAAACCTACGCCAGCCAGGTAAAAACCAAGGATGAAAGTGGCAACACCGTCGGCGTTATGCATGCCTGTGGCCACGATGTACACATGACCGTATGGACAGGAGCTGCCCGTACCCTGGCCAAAATGAAATCCAAGTGGAGTGGCACCTTGATCATGGTGGGTCAGCCCGCTGAAGAACGCAGCGGCGGGGCCAAAGCGATGCTCAAAGAAGGCCTGTACAGCAAATTCCCCAAACCAGATTACGCCCTCGCAACCCACGTCAGCCCTACCCTGGCCGCTGGGCGCATCGGTTTTCGCAAGGAGTACACCCTGGCCAATGTCGACTTTATGGATATTACGGTCTATGGCCAAGGCGGACATGGTGCTTATCCACACACTACCATCGACCCCATCGTGCTGTCGGCCCGCATCATCACCACCCTACAAACCATCGTCAGTCGGGAAACTTCTCCCCTGGAGCCGGCGGTAGTCACAGTTGGCGCCATTCACGGTGGCGCCAAGGGCAATGTCATTCCCAATGAGGTGCAGTTGCAATTGACCATGCGCTCTTATTCCGATCAAGTGCGCAAAAATACGATCGAAAAAATTGGCCGGATTTGCCGGGGGGAAGCGATCGCTGCGGGTTTGCCCGAGAGCAAATTTCCTAAAATCACCATGCGCCCCGAAGAAACGCCATCAACCTATAACGACCCTGCCTTGACCGAACGGGTAGTCAACCATTTCAAAACCACCTTTGGCACAGCCCAAATCCAGGAGGTAGAGCCATCCATGGCAGGTGAAGATTTCGCCTTGTTTGGCCGTACACCCGAAAAAGTGCCGATTTTCCTTTTCTGGCTTGGCACCCAAGACCCCGGGCAGGCTGAAAAAGCCGCCAAAGGTGAAATTCAATTGCCCCCCTTGCACTCTTCCCTCTTTTGCCCGGTACCAGAACCCACCATCAAAACGGGGGTAGCGGCAATGAGTGAAGCGGCTTTGCAGTTATTTAAAAAATAGTTGAGAAGTTGAGGGGTTGAGAAGTTGAGGCTACCGCGAGCGATTTTGACAAGGGCTTTGTCAAAATCGCTCGCGGTAGCCTCAACCTTCCTCAACCTTCCTCAACCCTCTCAACCTTCTCAACCTTCTCAACTCCTCAACTCTAATGAATACTTTCAACTGGGGCATCATCGGCCTGGGGCGCATCGCCCACAAATTTGCATCGGATTTGGCAAAAACACCGGGCGCTAAACTCACGGCGGTAGCTTCACGAGATATGGACCGATCGGCTGAATTTGCTCGACAATACGGTGCCAGCCATTATTATGGAACCTACGAGGAAATCATCCAGTGCCCCGACCTCGACGCGGTTTACATTGCTACGCCCAATAATTTACACCGTGACAATACCCTGTTTTGCCTGGCGCATCAAATTCCGGTGTTGTGTGAAAAACCCTTCTCCATCAACATCCACGAAGCCAGGCAAATGGTGCAGGAGGCCCGCATGCAACAAACCTTTTTAATGGAGGCCTTCTGGACGCGTTTTTTACCGACTACCCAAAAAATGTTGCAACTCATTGAAGAAGGGCAAATTGGGGAGATATTAGGGGTAAAGGCTGACTTTGGCTTTAAACCACCTTATGAACCGGAGGGGCGCTTGTTCAATCCCGATTTAGGCGGTGGCGCGCTTTTGGACATTGGGGTTTATCCGCTCTTTTTAGCGACCTTGGTACTGGGGATGCCTACTGAAGTGACCGCCAAAGCCTACATCGGTTCCACTGGAGTTGATGAAGATACCGCCATCATCCTACGGCACCAAAACGGGTCCCTTTCCCATCTCCATACCACCATACGGATGGGCACCAAATCTGAAGCCTTTATTTATGGGGAAACCGGCACCATCCATTTCCACAGCCGTTTTCACGAAATGACCTCCATGAGTTTATTGCGGGAAGGTAAACGCCCCGAGTTTTTCCAATTCAATCAGGAAGTACACGGTTATACATTCGAAGCCCAGGAAGTCATGCGCTGTGTAACGGCAGGGCTCAGCGAAAGCCCAGGCCTTGACTTGGATTATACCCTGGCCAGAATGGAGCTTTTGGATGAAATTCGTCGGCAAATTGGGTTGAGTTACCCCATGGAAAATGGGGAATAATCAACATTGAATCTTTTAAAACCGGCTTTACCAAAAACCTCCAAATTCTTACCAAAAACCCCGAAATTCATACTAAAACACGGAAATTCCGGATAGTGTCCTCAGATCGTCTGTACATTGCAAACGTTTGCAGAAAACAGGTTTATTTACCCAAACTGCTCATGAAATACTTTTGTTCCCTCCTGTATTTTTTATGCTCGCTAGCCACCCTTGAAGCGCAAGGTGTTGCCCCTCCACCGTCAGTGACCATCACCAACAATGCTTTAGGCCCAATTGATTTTCAGGAACAATTAAACACAATTGCCTTTGGTTCCTGCAACAACCAGGATAAGGATCAATTGATGTGGAAGCCCATCCTGTTGAATCAACCAGATTTGTGGGTATGGTTGGGCGACAACATTTATGCCGATACGGACAATATGCAGGTTATGGCCAAAATGTACCATAAAGTAAAAAGTGAGCCCGACTACAGCAAATTGCGGGAACAAAGTTCAATCATTGGCATTTGGGATGATCATGATTATGGCGTAAATGATGGCGATAAAAACTACCGCAAAAAGCAACAGAGCAAAGCTTTGATGCTGAAATTTTTGGATGTTCCTGCCTCAGATCCCGTCTGGAAGCACGAAGGCGCTTACCAAACCTATACCATCGGCCCTGTAGGGCGTCAGGTAAAATTCATCTTGCTGGATGGTCGCTATTTTCGCGATGAACTCAAGGCCAATCCGGCTGGAACGCCCCGCTATTTTATCAATGAAACGGGCGACATGCTGGGAGAAGCACAATGGAAATGGCTGGAAACAGAACTGCGCAACAGTACCGCCCAGATTCATATCATCGGCTGTGGTATTCAATTCATTCACGACGAACATGCCTTTGAAAAGTGGGCCAACTTTCCTGTAGCCCGCAAACGGCTGCTGGGCATGTTGGCGCAAATTAAACCCTCCAAAGCCATGCTGATCAGTGGTGATCGTCACATTTCTGAAGTGTCCAAAATGGAGCTGCCTGGTTTGGATTATCCACTGTACGATTTCACCTCCAGTGGTCTTACCCACGCCTATGCAGGGAATACAACCGAACCTAATCGCTTCCGGGTTTCTCCTTTGGTCAATCAACGCAGTTTTGGCATCCTGCGCATCGATTGGTCGTCGGCTACCCCTAAAATCACCATGATAGCACGTGGTTTGGACAACGTTGAGTTTTTTAAAATTGAGTTTTAGTTCATCATTATAGGGGCCACCAAACTCCCCAATTCCCACGTCTTATGGCTTGCTCGTTGAGCAGGCCATTTGCATTTTTGGAATTGTAGCAAAGCACTGCTTTTATTCGACCTTGTGCGTTAGTGCTTTTCCTGAAAAAGAAAATAATTTTTGGTAGCTTTTCACAAATAATGAACTCAACTGTGGTTTTTGGCTTTTGTCGCAAATTATTATTTCAATCCTCGCTTTGAAAAATTTCTAAAAAAACTCTGCTTTTTTGCATATTTTGCGGTTAAGTGTCGGAGAAAAAAGATTTAAATTAACAGTTTCGTACACTTTTTTCATTCTAAGCAATTGGCTTTTCGGGTTTGATGCAATATTTTTGAACTTCTACTTGACAGCAACATGTGCTTACTAGCCAATTTACGACCAGATTATTTCCAATTCTTTAGCCTATTCTTTGAATCACCAAGAACTTAGCAACCTAAGTCCCTATTGCTCTAACCATACTGCTGCTTCAGCAACCCAATTTCAACTGAAACGCATTACGCGTTAAAGATATTTTTTATTGATCAGACAACAGTTTTGCATATGAAGGAGACCAATGAAGGTTTGTACGTTCCGCAGTTGGAAAAAGACTCTTGTGGCACGGGTTTGATGGCCAATCTCAATGGCATCAAATCCCATGAACTGGTCGAGGACGCCCTCACCATGTTGGCCAACATGGAGCACCGCGGAGCTTGTGGTTGTGAACCCAATACCGGGGACGGTGCCGGTATCATCATCCAAACTCCTCATGAATTTTTTAAGAAAAAATGTCGGGAACTAAAGATTGACCTACCTGATTTTGGCAAATACGGTGTAGGGATGGTTTTCTTCCCCATGGATCGGGCGCAACGCCAGGAGTGTCGGGTATTGTTTCAGGATTATATTGATGAATGTGGATTTGAATTGATTGGCTGGCGCAAAGTGCCTACCGATCATGAGTTATTAGGGGAATCCGCAGTGGCAACCGAGCCACGAGTGGAGCAGGTCTTTGTAAAACCCAAGCAGGAAATGGAATTGCAGGCTTTGGAGCGGCGTTTGTACATCCTGCGCAAGTTTGTGATCCACAACATCTACAAGGTTTTCCCTCACGTGAAGGAAAGCTTCTACATCGCCTCATTTTCATACAAAACTGTTGTATACAAGGGCCAGCTGACCACGTATCAGCTGCGCCCTTACTTTTTGGATTTACAGGACGCGGACCTAAAATCGGCCATTGCCCTGATCCACTCCCGTTTTTCAACCAATACCGTACCGAAGTGGAAACTGGCGCAGCCATTCCGCTACATCGCTCACAACGGTGAAATCAACACGGTAAGGGGGAATTTGAATTGGTGGCAATCCAAGGAGAAAAACCTGATGTCGGAAATTTTTTCCGATGAAGAATTGGAACTGATCAAACCCATCTGTGGCGACGATCTGTCCGATTCCGGTAATTTCGACAACGTCCTGGAATACCTGGTGATGAGTGGTTATTCCTTACCCCATGCCCTGATGATGATGATCCCCGAGGCCTGGGAGCACGATGACACAATGGAGGATTACAAAAAAGCCTTCTACGAATACCACAAAACCATCATGGAGCCCTGGGACGGCCCGGCTTCGATTTGTTTCACCAATGGTATTTTGGTAGGTGCTACCCTCGACCGCAATGGTCTCCGCCCGTCCCGTTACTGCCTGATGGAGGACAATACCTTGATTGTAGCTTCCGAGGCTGGTGCCTTGCCCGTAGATCAATCCAAGGTGGTAAAAAAAGGCCGCCTGCAACCAGGTCGGATGCTGATCGCCGATTTGGACGAAGGCCGGATTGTGGGGGATGAAGAACTAAAAAGTGTCATCTGCCAACGTTTGCCTTACCGGGATTGGCTCAAAGAGCACCGCCTGACTTTGGAGGATTTGC
>JAAFHQ010000191.1 GCA_013298445.1 Chitinophagales bacterium
CCTCATCGATACATAGATCAACACTAAGCATTACCTGAGTGGGAAACAATTCATCAGGCTTTTGAAATAGGATTTCAGCTAGTATTTTGTCGCAACAATCTGGCACAAAATCACAGCCCTTTGGCATTTTTTTTGCTAATCGCTGGTAGTATTTATACGACTCAACTGATTCCTTGGATGGTTTACAATCTGAATAATCTATCTCACACTTTCCAAAAGAAACCATAAATTCGTGTACAGGCGGTAAGTCCCAATCTACCCCATTCCCCCATCCTTTCGCACTCCATTGAGGCGTTTCAACCACCATTATTTCAATCTGGGTACATTCCGTCCGCTGTGGGTATTCTTCTGCAATGTATTTGGACATTGTTCTGCCTTGCATCCTCAAATTCCCCAACTCATAATATTTCAAAGATTTAAGCGCAGCCCTAAAGTTTGCGTAACCGATCAGTACAGCATAATTTGGATTAGCTTGAAAGGAATTGGCAAAATTGATTTTTTGCAAAGAATCAACTGGGTAAAAAGTTTTCTGGTCTCCAAGCATCATCGTATCCGCAAACAAATGCATCAAACGCGCCGAATACTTATTGTGATGTACTGAAATGGCCATTCTGGTAGCATGTGCTTCAATGTATTTGGAAATGCCATATTCCCCTTTGTTGCCCGCCGGGCCAACTCCATATTTGTATTTTTGCTGCGTTTGATAGGGGATTTCAATGATGCTGTCTCGGGTTGGAGAAATCACCAGCTGTGCCTTACTCCATTCAAATTGGGGAGAAAAAGCACGATGCCAACTCCTCATCTGGTCGTTTTGCTCAATTTGATTTGTTAGCCAAAGTTGAGCAGAATTGATCATGGGATCAGTTGACGCTGTAATTGGTGTTTTGTCATTTGAGCAAGAACCTAAAAAGGAAAGAAGAGCGCAAAAAAAAATGGCCTGGATAGGCTGTGGAGTTTTAAATTTTATCATTACAGTGGGTTGTTTGTCTTACAAAAAAAACAATAATATTTCAAAAAGCCAACTCTTTTTAACCTTAGTTAGCCCAAAAAAAAGGCAGCACCAAGTGCTCCCAGCGAAACGTCGTCAACGTCCAACTTTGTGCCCTTTGTGCTGCCTTTGTGTCCTTTGTGAAAATAGGTCGCTTTAGATAAACTCTTTGCCGCTCCTACCCTCCAAAATCATCGTAAGCAATATTCTCATCTGGAACACCCAAATCGCCCAGCATTTTTTGCACTGCTGAAAGCATCATGGGAGGGCCGCAGATGTAGTATTCAATCTCTTCCGGTTCGGGGTGGTTCTTCAGGTAGTTTTCGTACAATACCTGGTGGATGAAGCCCTTGTACCCCGTCCAGTTTTCATCGGGAAGCGGCTCAGACAAGGCGATATTGAATTTAAAATTGTCAAATTCCTTCTCGATTGCTTCAAAATCATCCTGGTAGAACAATTCCTTTCCTGAACGACCACCGTACCAATACGACACCTTCCGATCCCGCATTTTTTCGGTATGGAACATGTGGAAAATATGCGAGCGCAGCGGGGCCATACCTGCACCACCACCAATGTATACCATTTCCTTTTTGGTCGGTTTGATGTGGAATTCACCGTAAGGGCCAGAAACCATTACCTTATCCCCTGGTTTGCGGGTAAAGATGTAGGAAGAACAAACCCCCGGATTCACCTTCATCCAATTGTTGGCTGCCCGATCCCAAGGTGGCGTTGCAATCCGGATGTTGAGCATGATGATATTGCCCTCTGCCGGGTGGTTGGCCATCGAATACGCCCGGAATTGTTCCTCGCGGTTTTTCATCTTCAAGTCCCACAATTTGAACTTGTCCCAGTCCGGTTGGTAACAATCTGGAGCGCGGTCGGTCAAACGTGGATGCGCAGTGATTTCCATGTCTTTGAAGTCACACTCTATCTCCGGTACGTCGATTTGGATGTAACCACCCGATTCGAACTCCATGTGTTCCCCCTCCGGTAATCTCACTATAAACTCTTTGATAAAAGTAGCCACATTGTAGTTGGAAACCACCTCACATTCCCATTTTTTGATGCCAAACACCTCTTCAGGCACCCGGATTTTCATATCCTGGCGCACTTTCACCTGGCAAGCCAGGCGTTTGTGTTCCGCTACATCCCGCCGGGAAAGGTGGTTCAATTCGGTCGCTAAAACATCGCCGCCACCATCGTCTACCCAACATTTACACATGGCACAAGTGCCCCCACCGCCACATGCGGAAGGCAAAAACAGGTTTTGGTTCGACAAAGTGGACAACAAAGAAGAACCCGGTGAAACCAATACCGGGTGTTCATCATCACCATTGATGATGATTTTGACATTCCCCTGTGGCACCAACTTCATTTGAGCATAAATCAACCCAAAAGTTAGCAACATGATTACGGCAGTAAAGGCAATGGCACCGTAAACGATAGGTATTATGTTGAAAAGTAGGATCATTTTTGTAAAAATTTGAAGGTTACATGCTAGCTCCTGCTGACAGCTGATTGCTCAAAGCTGATAGCCGATCGCTTATTGCATATACGTTGCCGGGTTAATCCCCATCAGCGCCATAAAGGCCATCCCCATTAATCCAGTCAGGATGAAGGCAATCCCCAGGCCCCGCAGCGGTGCAGGAACATTGGAGTAACGGATTTTTTCCCGAATGGCCGCCATAGCCACAATCGCCAGCGCCCAACCAACCCCCGAACCGATGCCATACACCACCGATTCAGAAAAGTTATAAGATCGAGCCACCATGAAGAGTGCTGCACCCAAAATGGCACAGTTCACCGTAATCAGTGGCAAGAAGATCCCCAAGGCATTGTACAAGGAAGGTGAATATTTTTCCACCGCCATTTCCACCAACTGCACCGAGGCAGCAATGCTGGCAATGAAGAGGATAAAGCGCAAAAAGGTCAGGTCGGTTTTAAAAATCCCGTTGGGACCTAGGATCAATTCACTGATGACCCAGTTGATGGGCACGGTAAGCGCCAGTACAAAAATTACCGCTGCACCCAAACCTATCGCCGTTTTTACCGACTTTGAAACCGCCAAAAAGGAACACATCCCGATGAAATAGGCCAAAACCATATTTTCAATAAAGGCGGACTTGATGAAGACATTTAATAGATTGTCCATTTTAAAAGGTTTAGGAGGTTGAGGAGGTTGAGGAGGTTGAGGAGGTTGAGGCTACCGCAAACGATTTTGACAATGGCGCTCGCGGCAGCCTCAACCTTCTCAACCTTCCTCAACTTCTCAACTATTAAAATCAAGAGATATCAACCAGTTTTGGATTGCGCGCACGTTGAATCCAGATGATGATACCCACCAAAAAGATAGCAGAAGCAGGCAATACCATCAAACCATTCGGCTGGTACCAGCTTAGCCACCAATGTTTGGTGGTGTTGAGTAAAAATTCATCCGTTGCACCCAGGATTTTAAAGCCCAGAATGGCGCCACGACCAAAAAACTCCCGAATCACCGAAATGACAATCAGGATAAAACCATACCCTGCTCCATTGCCGATGCCATCCAGGAAAGAACGCCAGGGTGGATTCGCCATAGCGTAAGCCTCCAAACGCCCCATTACGATGCAGTTGGTGATGATCAGGCCGATGAAAACCGACAATTGTTTCCATACCGGATAGCTGTAGGCTTTCAGTACCTGTTCTACCACTGTTACCAAAAACGCGATGACTACCAATTGGACAATCATGCGGATTTGTTTGGGGATGCCGTTGCGCATCAATGAAATAACGAGATTCGAAAAACCCGTCACCAAAGTTACAGATACAGCCATGATCAGGGCAGGTTTGACCATGGTGGTTACCGCCAGTGCTGAACAAACGCCCAGGATTTGTACGGTTACCGGGTTGTCATCGTTGAGCGGATCGGTGATCAGCTTGCGCTCCTTGGGCCCAAACCATTCCAGCTCTTCTTTTTCTTTGACCTCTTTGGTCATCGTCTCAGCCATAGGTCTTTATTTTTTTTGCGCTTGCAAATAAGGGAGATATACTTCCAGGCCGCGTACCATCATTTCAGATACGCCTGTGGAGGTAATGGTTGCGCCCGAAATGCCATCCACTTCGTGGAGGGGATCTTTGGCACCACCTTTTACCACTTTGACCGAAACGTAATCTCCTTGATCATTCAGTATTTGTTTTCCTTCAAACTGCTTCGGAAAATTGGGATTGTCCTTGATTTCCGCACCCAAACCCGGCGTCTCGCCCACGTGTCCGAAGGAAGTACCAACGATGGTATTCAAATCATCTTTGATGGCCACGTAAGCCCAGATTTTATCCCAGAGCCCATTACCTCGTACGGAGGTTAGGTAAATTTTCCCTTGTTCGCCATTGAATATAAACAAGGGGTATTGGCGTTCTGCTTCAGGCTTTTTTTCTTCAGCAGCCATATCTACAGACTCTGCTTTGGTACCATCCAGAGGCTCCCCTTTGGCATCGATCACCACTTGTTCCACTTTAGAGTCAAACAAGCTCAACACCTCCTCGTCGCTCATGTCCGCGAGTTTTTTAGGCAATTGTCCTTCAATTGCACCTAGGATATCGCGTTTTTTAAAGATAGCCTCAGCTTCATCGTGAAAAGGTTTTAACCCCGTAACAGTAAAAGCGAGTACCACCGACACGACCAGGGTCATGATCAGGGTATAGATCGTGATATAGCGGTTACTGTACATGCTTCATTCGTTTATTGATGTTGGACTGCAATACAAAGTGATCAATCAGCGGTGCAAATACGTTGAGTAGCAGGATGGCCAACATCCAGCCTTCGGGATACGCCGGGTTCATTACTCTCACGATCAAGCCAATGACGCCGATCATAAACCCGTAAATCCACTTGCCTCGGTTGGTCGAAGCGGCAGTGACCGGATCGGTAGCCATAAAAGCCATGGCAAACAAAAAGCTGCCCATCGAGAAGTGGTAATACCAGGGAATTTCCATATAGGCATTGAAACCCCACATGTTAAAAACCAGGGCCATGGTCACCATACCCAAAACCATGGATACCATAATGCGCCAGCTGGCAATACCTGCGCCGATCAGCATCAAAGCACCGATGATGATGAAAGGTTTGCTGGTTTCACCAATTGATCCGGGAATCAATCCCCAGAACATTTGTCCGGGCGTATAATGCTCCATCACGGCAGCCCAGCCGCCTTTGGCCGCCAGAGCCATGGGCGTGGCGCCCGAGTAACCATCTATAACTGCAGCCCCTTGACTGAAGGTATCCCAACCAAAAGATTCAAAAATAGGGTTGAGCACATTCATGTGAATCCAACCATAATCGGCCACGCCACCAGGGCCGGCCTTGGTCAGGCCAGATACCCATACTTCGTCGCCTGAAATGGTGCCAGGGTAGGCAAAAAACACAAAAACCCGCGCCAGCAAAGCGATGTTGACCACGTTCATTCCCGTTCCACCAAAGGCTTCTTTGCCAATAATAACGGCGAATACGATGGAAAAAGCCAGGATCCACAGGGGAATATCGGGAGGCATGATCAAAGGGATCAGGGCACCTGTAACCAGGAAACCTTCTTCCACGGCATGTTTTTTGCGTGCCGCAAAATAAAATTCAACCCCCAAACCCACCACGTGCGCCACAATCCAGATCGGCAACAGTTGCACCAAACCGTAGAACAACTTCAGGTGAAAACCTTCCAGAATCAGGTTTTGGTACATGCCCAGTGCCGCAAAATGCTGGTGCCCGATGTTGAGTGTGCCCCAGAGGTAGCAGAGTTGCAAGGCAATCACCACTATAACCATCGTACGCTTGAGGTCCATCCCGTCGCGGATGTGTACTCCGTCTTTAGTGACGTGGTTCGGGGTAAAAGCAAAGGTGAAAAATGCGTCGTAAGCCGTGTGCAACAGTGGAGATTTCTCCTTGTCCGGCTCCATGCGTTTGAAAAGACTGATTATTTTTTCTTTCATGACTATAGCCCTTCTTTAATCATCATGTCAATGCCCTCGCGCAGAATCTTTTGCAAGGGTTGTTTGGAGGTACAAGCAAACTCGCAGAGTGCCAAATCCTCTTCTACCACTTCGTGAATGCCCAATCCTTCGATCTTTTCAATGTCGTTGGTGATGATGGCCTTCAACAAGTGTTGCGGATAAATGTCCATCGGCAAGACCTCCTCATACTGCCCCGTAACCACAAAGGCGCGCCTTTCACCACGGGTATTGGTAGTGGCATTGTAAATCCAGCCAAAGGGAAAAATGCCGCTGAAAAACGTGCGAGAAGTGGATGGTCTTGCACTTTGGGGTGCCAGCCAGCCAAACATTTCGTATTCATTGCCTTCCGGAATGACACTGACTTGATCGTCGTAAACATCCAGGAACTGCTCAGCAGTTTTGGTTTTGCCAGAAAGCACATCACCCGAAATGATGCGGGAATTTTCAGCAACACCCTGGTTTTTAAGCAAATCGCCCAGGTTCGCCCCCGCATAGGTAGATACGTAAATAGGTTTTTCGAGCGCGGAGCCAGTCAACGCAACGATTCGTGATGCGTCATATTTGCCTTCCAAGAACAGGGTACCCAGGGTGATCACTTCCTGTACACCCAAAGTCCACACCTTTTCTTTGGAGCGAATTGGGCGAATGTGGTGGATTTGAACCCCTACATTTCCTGCCGGGTGTTTGCCTTTAAACCCAACTTTTTGCACCCCTCGTGCCTGGCTATAAGCACTGGACACAGCGTTACCACGTGCATCCAAACCCAGGTAAACTTTACCTGTGGTCAGTTTGCCCAATACATCCAGGCCTTTTTGAAAAGCAGCTTCGCGGCCACTGAGCACCAGATTGAGGTCGGGTGCCAGAGGAGCAGTATCAAAAGTGGAGATAAAAATATCCCGTGGTACCGCATCAGGGTCAGCCAAAAGATTATACGGTCGCTGGCGAAACATAGTCCAAGCTCCGCTGTCTTTTAAAAAGGCAAAGAGCTCCTCTCGCGAAGCATCCAAGCTAGGAATCTTGTCGTAAGTGCGGTATTGGATGGATTTGTCGGCCAGGATGACCAGCTCTTGAATCGCTCGCCGTTCCCCTCGGTTGACGGCAATCAATTCGCCACTTACTGGTGCAACGAAGTGGACCTCCGGTCGATTTTTGTCAAAAAACAACGCCTCGCCCGCCAGGACATGCTGCCCCACCTCTACCATCAACTTTGGCATTGGTGCCAAACCCAGGTAGTTGGGTGCTTGTACAGCAAATCGGTTTACGGATACCTCAGAATGGACTTTTTTGGGGGCTTCCCCGTGTAAGTGAACGTCGAAGCCGCGTCTCAGCTTCACAATAAGTGGCTCTCCTTCAGGACTGACTGCAGTTGGAGCTTCTGCTATTCTACTTTCCATGTGCTATTTGGTCTTTCGGTTAGCATTTTGCGCAGCGCAACAAAACAAAATGAAAATCTCAATTCATTCCAAATGTAAAAAAAATATTCTTTCCTAGTGTACATAAAAATATTTTAGAGCAAATCCACAACAGCACTTATTTTTGGAACCTCAAACAAGCCGTTATGTCTTTTCAAGGAACATCCTCTTACGTCGCCACCTCAGAATTGCAAATAGCCGTCAATGCGGCCATTTATCTTCAGCGGCCCTTATTGGTCAAAGGGGAGCCGGGCACCGGCAAAACGCTACTGGCCCATGAAATTGCCAATGCGCTGGGTAAAAAGTTGCTCACCTGGCACATCAAATCGACCACTCTGGCCCAACAGGGTTTGTATGAGTACGATGCCGTTTCGCGCCTGCGCGACTCTCAATTGGGTAAGGAAGGGGTTGACGACATCAGCCACTACATCAAAAAGGGCAAACTCTGGGAAGCGTTCAGCGCCGAGGAATCCGTGGTGCTGCTCATCGACGAAATTGACAAAGCGGACATCGAATTCCCCAATGACTTGTTGCTGGAACTAGACCGGATGGAGTTTTATGTGTACGAGTTGCAAAAAACCATCAAAGCCGTCAACCGCCCTATCGTCATCATTACTTCCAACAACGAAAAAGAACTGCCCGACGCCTTCCTGCGGCGTTGCCTTTTCCATTACATCCGTTTTCCCGACAAGGCTACCATGTTGGACATAGTCCATGTGCATTTTCCCAATATCCGCGAGGAATTGCTCAACAATGCCCTACAACTTTTTTATGCCCTGCGCGAAGTGACGGGTTTAAAAAAGCGGCCTTCTACCAGCGAGTTGTTGGATTGGATCAGCTTGTTGTTGTTTGAACAATTGCCCGCCAGCGCTTTGGCAGAAACCGATCTCAAAGAACAGTTGCCGCCTCATTTGCATACTTTGATCAAGAATGAGCAGGATTTGAATATTTTGGAGGAGTGGCGGCGGCGGCGCAGGTGAAAAATGCATCTGCTCTGGAGCAAAAGATTTTTTTGAAACAACCCATCTTAAACCTTGGAACCCGGGAGTCTTTTACGGCGCATCCTTAGGAATCTGCCTTTTCAAGTCCCGCTCAAATTCATGCGCGTGAACCTCAATGCTATGGCGTTTGGCCCGAATAAATTCCCGGCTGACGTGCTCCGCGTCCTTCTCCGCCAACTCTGCCAGATTCTTGGGCAGTGCCCAGCGCCCGGCGATGTAGTTTGCAGCCAGCTTGGCCTGTAAATCACTGTACGGCCAAACGGCACCTTGCGGTTGAAAAAGCCCAATAAAAATCAGACTGGGATGCTGAGGATGGAACATGCGCAGGTAAAGGGGGACCCGGTCAGCTTCTTCGTAGTTGATAAAATCGGGAGCAAAAAAAGGTGTGCTGATTTTGTAGCCCGTTGCCGCAATGATGGTATCGTACTCCTCCTCCACCCCATCGGCAAAAAACACTTTGTGGCCTTCCACCTTCACGATGCCCTTGCGGGGATGGACTTTGCCGTGGCGGATTTTGTACAACAACTCCGAGTTTACGGTAGGATGTGCCTTGAGAACCGGGAAATCAGGATCAGGCAAGCCGTATTCCGAATATTTTCCTACCTGTATCCGCAAGCTCAACTGGCGCAAAAAAGCCGCGATGGGTTTGGGCACCCACAGCATCTGGCCGTTAAAGGTATCGGTGGGTTTACCCATAAAA
>JAAFHQ010000192.1 GCA_013298445.1 Chitinophagales bacterium
ACCTTGAAAATTATGGCTAGAGTAAAAAGGGTTATCAAAAATTAATGGATTCATTTTTTTGCCACAAAGACACAAAGTCTTGGTAATTAATCTATTTACACTTAGTGCCTTTGAGTCTTTGTGGCAAAAAATAAAAATGTCCAGCATGGTTCCATCCAGCTCTTTCAGGTATTTCGAAATATCCTCGTTATTTTTGTCCTCCCAAATAACAAAGGCGCATGCTCAATTTTGATGATTTCAACCAGGTCAATGTTTTGATCGTTGGTGATGTGATGATCGACCGCTATTTGCGCGGTAATGTGACGCGAATTTCACCGGAAGCTCCAGTTCCCGTTGTCAACCTGGAAGCAGAAGACCTGCGCCTGGGTGGAGCGGCCAATGTAGCCTTGAATGTGCGGGCAATGGGGGCCACTCCCATTCTGTGTAGCGTAGTAGGTGACGATGAAGACGGGCAAGTTTTTCGCCAATTGTTGCCTGAATACGGCATGAGCAATCAATCCATTTTACACTCCAAGACGCGGCGCACTACCGTCAAAACCCGGATTATGGCTGGTGCTCAGCACCTCCTGCGTTTGGATCAGGAAGACACCCACGACTTGAACGATAGCGAGGTAGAGCAATTGCTGGAAAGCATCCAACACGTATTGGATACTCAGGATATCCATGTGATCCTCTTTCAGGATTACAACAAGGGGGTACTTTCTCCCAGGGTCATTCGAGAAGTCATTCTGGAATCCATTCGGCGTGGCATCCCTACCGCAGTCGACCCCAAATTCAACAACTTTTGGGCCTACAAACAAATCACCTTATTCAAGCCCAACCTAAAGGAAATTCGTGCCCAGTCCCCTCAACCTGTACAAACCAATCTAGCTTCACTACAAGCCGCGGCAACTTACATTAAAGCCCAATTGGGCAATCAACATACGCTAATCACCTTATCAGAAAAAGGATTGTTCCTGGAAACTGCTGGAAAAGGCAACATCATTCCCACCGAACCACGCGCAGTAGCCGATGTATGTGGCGCTGGTGATACCGTGATCAGTATTGTCGCCCTGGGTTTGGGGCTAAGACTGGATTTGCACGAGACAGCTCTGCTCGCCAACTTGGCCGGTGGGCAGGTTTGTGAAAAAGTGGGCGTAGTGCCTGTAGATAAGGAACAATTGGAGATGGAATATTTGACGATAAAGAGCAGTCAGCAATGAGCGGTCAGCCAGGATCTTGCTCATTGCTGATAGCTCATAGCTGACTGCTATTCACCGTTTCACAAAGCGCTCCTTCAACAAGCACAGTGCAATAGTATCGCCTACGCTCAACTTGCTTTGCGTCCGAATTTGATCAAGGTGTTCCTTTTCACTCAGGTAATCTGCATACAAATCAACTGAAGAAACCATGGATTTAGAAGTTTGATAAATGCGGTAAGGCAAACCAATTTCCCGATTTTTATCCCCCTTTGGGCAAGCCACTTTCAAACCCACTGGTGCTTCGCCGATGGAAAGGGTGTCGCCCTGAATTGAATACGAACCGCTCACTACCTGAATTGCTTCCGCTGGGCCATAAAACAAGGCCAGTTCAACCCCATCGGAGCTAAACTCGATGTAGGGTTTCTCCAGATCCGGATATTGACCACAGTCGTAAAAAGTAGTCCCAAATTGGTCTTTATCACAAAAAGGTAGGTTTTGAATTTCACCAATACCCGTTGTTTTGGCATCTACCTCCCGGTAAGTACCTCCTTTTTCAACCCTGAAAAAATGAAATTTTTTATTGTCAAGCCCAGCATATTCGTAACGTCCTAATTCCAGTGTAGGTGCTATGCCGGACTGAAAAGTCCAAAGCAGGATAGAAATAAGTGTGAGAATTTTTGTGCCGAAAAACATGCTAATCTATTTCCTGATGATTCAATCAAAAGTCGAACAAAGTTCGGTCTGAACCCGACCTAACCAAACAGAAATGAATTCCCCTTGGATATTTCCGACAAACATCCCAAAATTAAAAAGTAAAACAAATTTATTCCGCTGGTTTTTCGAAAAAATGATAATTTTAGCGAAAATTCGCTAAAATCAATTGAGTTATGTCTGCTAGCCGCCACGCTTTTTTACAAAACGTGAATAACCCATTCAAAATGAAGTGGTACTTCCTGCAAAAGTTGCCCAGTTTGTTTTTTTGGGGGGTACAAATCAAATCCGTCACATCGGAACGTGGTCAAACCCGCATCCCTTTTCGCTGGCGGACCCAAAACCCCTTTCGTTCCACCTATTTTGCAGCGCAATGTGGAGCAGCCGAATTGTCCACAGGTATGTTGGCCCTAACTGCATTGAGTGATCAGGTGCCTTGTTCCATGTTGATCGTAGGGATGGACGCTACTTTTGTCAAAAAAGCAACGTCCTGGGTCACCTTTACCTGTGAGGAAGGTGCCGCCATTCAAGCCTGCATTCAAAAAGCCATCGAAACGAGTGAACCACAAAGCATCACCGTCACCAGCACGGGGGTACAAGAGGACAACGGAGCAGTGGTCGCTAAAATGACCTTCACCTGGTCTTTTAAACGGAAATAGTGCTACAGGGGGTACTAAAAAAATGAACATTTATTTTCGCCCTATTACATGTTGAGTAGAGTTCTGCTATTTTTGTAGCGTCATTGAGCTGTCACCTATAGCTCTTGTTTTTTCTCTACCAAATAAAACTTATTCCAAATGATCATTGGAGTACCAAAGGAAATCAAAACCAATGAAAACCGTGTAGCCCTCACACCAGCCGGTGCATTGGAACTCAGCAAAAGAAAACACACCGTATATGTACAATCGACTGCTGGCGAAGGCAGTGGATTTGACGACGATGAGTACGAGGCAGCAGGTGCGAAAATCCTCCCTAGCATTGAGGAAGTGTACGCCATTGCGGATATGATCATCAAAGTGAAAGAACCCATCGAGCAGGAATGGGCCTTGATCAAGCCGGATCAACTTCTGTTTACTTATTTTCACTTCGCTTCCTACGAGCCACTGACCGAGGCCATGATCAAAAGTAAGGCGGTGTGCCTGGCTTACGAAACGGTAGAATTGGGAGATGGTTCTTTACCCCTTTTGGTTCCGATGTCGGAAGTAGCGGGCCGTATGGCCATCCAGGAAGGAGCGAAATACCTGGAAAAACCGGTTAAAGGCCGGGGTGTTTTGTTGGGTGGTGTACCCGGAGTTGCCCCGGGTAAGGTATTGGTACTGGGCGGCGGGATCGTTGGTACGCAGGCTGCAAGAATGGCCGCTGGATTGGGCGCTGAAGTGTCCATTCTCGACATCAACCTGCCCCGTTTGCGTTACCTTTCTGAGGTAATGCCCGCAAATGTCAACACTATTTTTTCGAACGAATATACCATTCGCCGCATGATCAGAGACCACGACTTGATCATCGGCGCCATCCTGATTCCGGGAGCCAAAGCGCCCAAATTGATTACTGCGGACATGCTCAAAACCATGCGACCCGGTACCGTACTCGTGGATGTGGCCGTGGATCAAGGCGGTTGTTTTGAAACGACCCACCCGACTACCCACGACAACCCTACCTACATCATCGATCATGTGGTGCATTACTGCGTAGCCAACATGCCCGGTGCCGTACCCGCTACCTCTACCCTCGCCCTGACCAACGCTACCCTACCCTACGCCCTGCAATTGGCGAACAAGGGCTGGAAAAAGGCTTGCCAGGATAGTTTGCCGCTGCGCAAGGGGTTGAACATTGTGGGTGGAAAAGTGGTGTACCAGGGTGTGGCTGATGCCTTTGGGCTGGATTATACGGATGTGGAGGGCTTGATGTAATGAATTAGCCTCCTAAAAGTTCAATGAATAAAAAAGGGCACTTTGCAGAATCCAAAATTCCAGCAAAATGCCCTTTTTTATTAATCCAATATTGAGCAAATTACTTCGCCCTCACCAACTGTCCATTCAAATCTTCCACCACAAAGGCGCCACTAAATCCGGCCTGTTGTACCCGAGTCAATGCATTAAATGCCTCAGCAGATGAAGTATAGCAGCACAACAATTTAATGGTCAAATCCTGGCGTGGACGATCCATGATGGTGCCCATACCCGCCAGTTTGCTGCCGTTAAAATTGCGCAGGTCGCGGTATGCACCCAACTGGATCATAAAGCGGCCACCGGTATTGGTTACCGGAGGATTGGTCACGGGCGGGTTCGTTACCGGAGGATTCGTGGTTACTGGTGGAGTACCAGGTGCAACTGAACCACCACCCAATGAGACACCATCATCGGTTACAATGAAGGCACCTGTATAGCCCATCCGTTTCACATTTTCCAACTGGCGTTGCGCTTCTTCACGGGTAGGAAAATTACCTACCTTGATTTTATTCTTTCCAGCCTCATTTTTGGCATAAACACTGGCGATGCTGCGCAAGTTGCTGAACTTCGACAGGTCTGGTTGACCAGAAACTGCCGATACCTGAATCGCGAAGCCAGCGCGTTCCAACTGGCCTCCAGTGTTCCCTGTATTGCCGGGGTTACCCGTATTTCCGGTATTACCAGTTCCAGGATTGGTATTCCAACCACCGTTGCCTAGTGGCACCATGCTCAATACCCCAAGAATGGTTCGGTCAGTACCGTTGAGGACATTGATGTTACGGGTTTCTTCATTGAAGTTCTGGGCAGTGTACGTGATTGTATAAGGTGTATTCCGCGACAGGCTCAGCACATAATTACCGGAATAATCTGTGGAAGTACGGGTAATGTTGCCCGTATAAGTATTGCGGGCAGCAATTTGTACATTGGGTACAAATTCGCGGGTATTGCTGTTCACCACCCGGCCATAATATTCTTCACCGGCTTTGGTGAGTGGAATTTCAATGTCGCGGCTCGGCGAAAAATACGCTGAAAGCGCCCCACGCAATTGCATGTAGCCATCAGCCCGTACAATCACGTCACACTCGGTGCCAGCACCAACAGGTAAATCGATGTAACCTTGTGCATCGGTTAGCAGGATGTAATTGCTGGAGCCGCGCATACAATTGGTCAGGTCAACTGAAGCACCTGGTAGTGCAATCCCATCAGAGCCACTGAACACTCTGATGCGGGTTCTTCCTGTATTTGGATTACCTGTTCCAGGGTTAGTACCAGGGTTGGTACCCGGATTTACGCCTGTGTTCGAACCACCTTTGGTCACCCGATAAATGTCTTCCATACCTACACCGCCACTGCGGTTGGACACCAGGTAACCAAAATTGCGGTAGGGATCAAAAATCATCCCATAATCGTCAGCGGAAGAGTTGACGGGTTGACCCAGGTTGGTCGATTTTAACCAGCGGCCTTCGCCTTGATCCGCCATAAAGACGTCGAAACCACCAAAGCCCAGGTGGTAATCCGAGGCGAAATACAAGTTCGTTCCATCAAAATAAGGGGTAATTTCATCGCCAGGAGTGTTCACCGCTGGTCCAAGGTTGATCGGTTTGGACCAGGTGGTGCCATCTTTGTAAGAAATATATAAATCCCAACCGCCAAATCCGCCTTCACGATCACTGGCGAAAAACATCGCGTTGCCATCAGGAGTCAGGCAAGGAAAACCCGTACGGCCTTTGGTGTCATTGTTCGGGAAAGTCCGTTCATTGTACCAGGAACCGTTGAAGTTGACATCGGCAAGGATAATGCTCAAATCGAGACCTGTACCTGGGATTTGTCTAACTCCGGGTGTGAAGTTGTTTTTGGTGGTTGCTGCGCTGCGTCCGTCCAAAGAGAAAGAGGCTGGGCCCATGCTGAAATCACTGATGCCAGGGCGTACCACAATGGCCGGTTGTAAAGAGCCATCGGAGCCCATTCCGGCAGAATACAGCGAACTTTTGGTAGCGCTAAAGGTTTGGCCTTCGGTACGCAATGAAGCAAAAACCATTTGGTCATTCATAAAAGCCGGGCCAAAGTCCGAACTCGTACTGTTGACTCGCTCGCTGCTCACCATGTAAGCAGTCGGGATATTCAGGTTTGTTTTTGAAAAGTCGCAACTTTGCACGTATTGGTTGCCTACGGTTGGGTTGACTTTGGCGTAGCTTTGGTAGTAAACCTTTGCTTCGTCATAGCGCCCCAGGCCCTTTAAACAGTGGGCATACAAAAGCAACTGGCGATCTTGATACTTGCGGCTACGAATCAATTTGAGATAGGTGGCCTCCGCTTCATCCAGGCGGTTGAGCAAGCGATAACACTCTGCCAATTTCCCCAACGCATCGGGATCAGTGGCGTCTTTTTCTAGAGCCTGTCGATACACATCGACAGCTGGGGCAAATGCATTAGTTTCATACAATTGGTCTGCCTTGCGCATCAAACCTCGAAAGGTGGTTTGGGCTTGCAGGGTGGCCATGGCCAGTAGAAAAAGGAACAGAAAACATGCTTTCAGATTGTGTGGTCTCATACCAAAGGGATTTGCTGTGGAATATGTAAAAGGCCCGGGCTTTAGGTGCCTTGCCCTTAACAGGTAAAAATATTACAAAAAGGAAAATACTGCTAGTTAAAACGTAAAAATTTGAAATAAATAGTATGAAAAGAGGTGAGTAAATGCTGTTAGGAGGAAAAAAGCACCAATTTTTTCTAAAATAGCACATCAAAAATTACCAAAGAGCCAAAAATCAGGCTGGCGATGCCATTGGTGGTGAAGAATGCCCTGTTCACTTTGCTCAAGTCATTTGGCTTTACCAGGGTGTGCTGATAAACCAACATACTCAAAAACAACCCTGCAGCCAACCAGTGCAACCAGCGAAAATGCTCGTATTGCAAGCCTTGTTGCCAACAGGCCAAAAGAATCATGGTAGCACTAAGCAGGTGCAGTAGCTCCGACAGGCGCAAAGCTCCTTTGCGCCCCAAAACCACAGGAATACTATTGAGTTGTTGGGTGCGGTCAAATTCTTCATCCTGCAAGGCATAAATAATGTCGAAGCCCGAAACCCAGAACAGCACTGCAAAAGAATACAACAATGGAATCAAGTCAAAGCCCCCACCAGTGGCCAAATAAGCTCCAATCGGAGCCAATGCCAGGCCCAAACCCAAAACAAAATGACAGAGGTAAGTAAATCTTTTGGTATAGCTATAGCCTAAAACCACCAGAAGTGCAATTGGGGTAAGGTAAAAACAGAGTGGGTTAATGAACCAGGCGGTAAGCATAAAAAGCAACCCATTGACAATTACAAATAAAAGGGCTGAACGGGGGGCAATTACCCCGGCAGGGATTTCACGCACCTTAGTCCTTGGGTTCAACTCGTCTATATCCCGATCCAAATAACGATTGAAAGCCATAGCTGCACTGCGTGCAAAAACCATACACAATACAACCAATCCCAAGGTTTTCCAACTGAATCCCTCTTCCGACTGCAAGGTACCCAAGGTGAAACCCAGCAAAGCGAAAGGCATTGCAAAAATGGTATGGCTGAAGGTAATCAGAGAGAAGTAGGATCGCATAAAGAAGGTTGAGAAGTTGAGGAGTTGAGGAGTTGAGAAGTTGAGGCTACCGCAAGCGTTTTTGACGAAGATCTTGTCTAAGTCGCTTGCGGTAGCCTCAACTCCTCAACCCCTCAACTTCTAAACTAAAATTATTGTTGTTTCGCCGCAGCTGGGTCTTCTTCCACCTCACCTTCCATGTAGCAGTAAGTTTCTGGTGGATTGGTATTGGCTACGATGGTCACCCGTTTGCTTTGGCCACCAAATTTTCCTGAAGAATCAAATACAACCACCAATTCTCCTACCTTACCCGGAGCGATCGGTTCTTTTGGCCAACTAGGCGTAGTACAGCCACAAGAAGCTTTGGCATCGGCAATGATCAGTGGTTCTTTGCCGGTGTTTCTGAATTTGAATACGTGACGCGCTTTGGCACCGGATTTGATTTTGCCAAAATTGTGGCGGTCGCCTCCCAAGAACTCAATTGAAGTAACCGGGCCGGATGGAACCTGGGTGCTTTGTGGCTGCTCTGCGGTAGCCTCGATGGGCTGTACTTCTCCAGTTACCTCTGCTTGAGCTTCTTCGCGAAGTTCCTTATCCTTGTTGTTCTGGCAAGCGAAAACTGCTACTGCCAGCAACAAAATCATGCTTGCTTTTTGAATAGCCTGCAACATTTTTGTGAGTTTTGTGATGAAAACTAAAGAACTATAAAAAAGGTTTAACCATTTACCTTTTCGGGCACAAATGTAGCGAAAATTAGCTATTGCGTACGCGAATTGATCCACATTACAAAGTCGTTAACACCCTTTGCATTCAAGCATTGAGCAGCACTCAGTCCTCCTTTCCGGGCCGACAAGACTCCGAAGTGGATATCGTGAATACCTTGTCGACTATGGGCGTCGGGATTGATCGAAATCAACACACCTTTATCCAAAGCATAAGGAATCCAGGTCCAATCCAAATCAAGTCGATATGGGCTGGCATTCAATTCGATGGCTACACCATTGGCAGCACAAGCATCGATCACTTTTTGGTGGTCCAGCGGGTATCCTTGGCGGGAAAGCAACAAGCGCCCAGTTGGGTGGCCCAAGATACGGGTGTATGGATTTTCTAAGGCTTTGATCACTCTTTGGGTAGCTTTGGTCTCATCCATGCGCAAATTGGAGTGTACCGAAGCAATGATGACTTCAAATTTGGATAAAATATCCTCCGGATAATCCAGAGAGCCATCGTTGAGGATGTCACTTTCAATACCTTTGAAAATACGGAAAGGAGCCAACTCCACATTGAGCGCATCTATCTCCGCCATTTGGTTGAGTACCCTTTCGGGTTGTAGTCCATTGGCGTAAAAGGCAGATTTGGAGTGGTCGCTCATCACCAGGTACTCATAGCCCTGTTGTTTGCTGTACTCCGCCATTTCCCTAAGGGTATTGATCCCGTCACTGTAGGTGGAGTGAGTATGCACAACGCCTTTAATGTCTTTGGCTTCTACCAAAATTGGAACGGTGCGAGTCAAACCCCAGGCTTCTTCTCGCAATTCCGCCGGGATGAAAGGATGATTGACTTTGGCAAAAACAGCAGCTTCGTCTTCTATTTCACGGAAATCCTGGTCGGGGTATTTTTCCAAAAATGCCTGGAGAAAGGCCGGAGCAGCTGAATATTTGAAT
>JAAFHQ010000193.1 GCA_013298445.1 Chitinophagales bacterium
CCACGGCCTGCGAGCCAAAGACAACAACTTCAATGCGACGCTGGAAACGCATTTTGATCCTGATTTGCCTATGGTTTCAGTCATTCCGCAGGACATTGGGCGGGTGCTGCTGAATTTGATCAATAATGCGTTTTATGCCGTACACCAGCGGGCTACCGTAGAGACGTTGCATGCAACGTCTCTACCATACCAACCCACCGTCACCGTTTCCACGCAAAAAACAGGTAATCAGATTATCATTAAGGTTCAAGACAACGGCAATGGCATCCCCGAATCCATCCGCGACAAAATTTTCCAGCCCTTTTTCACCACCAAGCCCGCCGGACAGGGTACAGGCTTAGGGCTTTCCTTGGCCTATGACATTGTAACCAAGGGGCATGGAGGGAGCTTGGAAATAAGCAGTGTAGCCAATGAAGGAACTGAATTTGTAATCCGTTTAATCATTTAATTTTTGACTCCATTATCATCCCCCTAATTACCTATTTTTCCTTCGGAGTGCCATTCTTGTCATTCGGAGAGCGATTCCTACCATTCGGAAAACCGCTCTTGCCTGCCTGCCTGCTGCGAGCCATCTTTGTACCGTCAGCTATGAAAAACAATGCTACTTCGAATAGCACTTCTGCTGTTCATGATTCCTTATAAAACCAAACCCCACTTTTTTGAACTAGCAATATTTATTCCTGTCCTGTTTTTAGCCGATGAAAATGGGGCAGGATTTTTTTGCTACTACACTATTTGAGTATTTTGCTCTAAAACCCTACAATATGCGGAATTTACTCCTTTGCTTGCTGTTGCTTCCTTTGCTCGCCTTTGCGCAGAAAAGGAAGGTTTTTCGCATCGATAGCTTGCCTAAAGAAGGTATCTTGCTGGATCAGGGCTGGAAATGGCATTCGGGGGATAACCCAGATTGGGCAAAAACAGATTTTGATGACGATCAATGGGCAAGAATTGACCCCACCGAGGATATCTATAAGCAACCTCATTTGGATAAAAATGGGGCAATTCTCTGGCTAAGATTGCATCTAACGATCGACTCAAGCATTCAACAGCCATTGGCCATGCTGATCCAGCAATCCGGAGCTTCGGAGATTTATCTAGATGGTCGTTTGTTGCATAAAATTGGAATTATAGATGGGGGGAATCACCATCACCAAGCTTTGAACCCCATGCAATTTCCCTTTTCGTTTCAATTCACTAAAACAAACTCAGTTGTAGCCATACGATATGCTTTAAAGCCTAATGTCCCTTATAGTACCTTATTTGGCATGGCTAACCCTATTTTTACCGCAAAACTTAATCTTGCAGAAACAGCTTTTGCAGAAAGTGCTTCTAATTTAGCGCTCACAATCAACCGGGACATGTTCAGGATAGGAGTGTATTTTGTCCTGTTTATTATTTTTTTTACCCGTTTTCTCTTTCTATCTTCCAAAAAAGTTAGCCTCTATTTTTCGATTTATACACTTCTGTTTGCCCTTTCATGGTGGCTAGTCTTGGGAACACGTTACCCCGATATTACCGAAAAATTCTATTGGCTTAACTTATTGGCTCTAATTATCCAAACCATTGGAGTCCTATTTTTGATCTCTGCTGTATATCAATTTTTTGAACAAAAAAGAAGTTGGATGTACTGGATTTTAATTTGTTTAGCTATTGTATCCATTCCTTTTGCTCTTGTTTTCTATGGTTGGGGTTGGTTAATTTATGCTTTCATTTTTAGTAATTTTGCCAATTTTGAAATCGTAAGAACATCCATCATTGCTACACTAAATAAGCAGAAAGGTGCATGGATCATGGTAGTTGCAGGGGGCATTTATTTGATTTGCTGGATTGTATTTACTTTACTGTTTACTCATACAGTTCAGGTTCAAAATCCAAAGATTCAATTAATTCTTTTTGATGTAAGCATGCTGATTATGTCCCTGGCATTCGCAGTCAACCTGGGGTTTGACTTTGCGATGAATTATCGTTCCTTGCAACGACAATTTGAAGAAAACCAAAAACTCTCCGAGAACAACCAACAAATCCTTAGAAATCAAAACGAAACCCTGGAGCTACAGGTAAGCGAACGTACCACCGAGTTATTACTCAAAAATAAAGAGTTAGAAATAGAAGCGGCATTGGAGCGGGTGAGGAGCAGAACTATGGCCATGCAAAACAGTAATGAATTGGCTAATGCTGCCATTCTGTTATTTCAACAAGTGCAAGTATTGGGTATTTCTGTGTGGAGTTGTGGGTATAATATTTTTGAAAAAGGAGAAAAAAGCTGCCTGGGTTGGATGAGTAGCCAGGGAATATTGCAGCCAGCTTTTAGGGTACCCCTCACCGAAAGCCCTACTTTTATCCGATTTTACGAATCCAAGCAGGAAGGAGAAGATTTTTATGTGGAAGCACTAGAAGGTAAAGCGCTGGAAGAGCATTACCGATACATGATGTCACTGCCTGATTTCAAAGAGATTGGAGAAAATTTCGTGAAATCTGGTTTTTCGTTTCCAAGCTCACAAGTGCATCATGTTGTCAATTTTAGTCATGGAAACTTAATTTTTATTAGTGGCCAAGCCATCCCCGAATCACATAACACCCTCAAACGGTTCGCAGCCGTTTTCGACCAGACCTATATTCGCTTTCTTGACTTACAATTCAAAGAACAACAGGCAACTATCTTATTGGATGAAAAACAGAAACTTGAAAATACCCTCAAGGAACTCAAATCCACCCAATCCCAACTCATCCAATCCGAAAAACTCGCCTCCCTCGGCGAACTCACCGCAGGCATCGCCCACGAAATCCAAAACCCGCTGAACTTCGTCAACAACTTCGCCGAAGTCAGTGCTGAAATGCTGGACGAAATGCACGAAGAGCTGGAAAAAGGCGATACTACCGAGGCCATTGCCATTGCAACTGACCTGAAAACAAATCTGGAAAAAATCAACCACCACGGCCAACGCGCTTCCTCCATCGTCAAAGGTATGCTGGAGCACTCGCGGGCGAGTACGGGGGTGAAAGAGCCTACTGACATCAATGGGCTGGCTGATGAGTTCCTGCGGCTGGCTTATCACGGTTTGCGCGCGAAGGACAATAGCTTCAATGCTACGCTGGAAACTCATTTTGACCCAGATTTGCCGCTGGTTTCGGTGATTCCGCAAGACATTGGGCGGGTGCTGCTGAATTTGATCAACAATGCGTTTTATGCGGTGCACCAACGCGCCACCACCGTAGAGACGTTGCATGCAACGTCTCTACAATACCAACCCACGGTCACCGTTTCTACCCAGAAAATTGACAATCAAATCCTGATTAAGGTAAAGGACAACGGAAATGGCATCCCCGAATCCATCCGCGACAAAATTTTCCAGCCCTTTTTCACCACCAAGCCCACCGGACAAGGCACGGGTTTAGGGCTGAGTTTGGCGTATGACATTGTGACGAAGGGGCATGGGGGGACATTGGAAGTGGAAACAAAAGAAAATGATGGTACTGAGTTTACAATTATTCTGTCTGTAAAAACCCTATAAACTCAAATCACTCTATGAAAAATTTACTGCTTTTTACTGGGCTATTTTACTCAATAATAATTTCTGGCCAAACATCGCGTACAGACAGCTTATTCGGCCTGCTTGCTAAAGCAAAAGAAGATGAGGTGCGGGTTAACTTGTTAGCAGATTTGAGCGAGGGATTGGGTAATTCGAGTCCTGATTCCGTTTTTTTACTCGCAAGCAAAGGTTTAAGAATAGCGCAATCTATAGGCTACCTCGAAGGTGAAATCAGGTGTAAAGATAACCTTGCCCGTTATTGGTGGGCCGTAGGTGATTATGCAACTGCCATAAAATTACATCTTCAAGTTTTAGCGTTTTACAAATCCCAAAATAATCCTATTGTGTTAAAGATAAATGGTGCGTTACTCAGCACATACAGAGACCAAGGGGATTACAAAGAAGCGTTGCACTACAGTTCCTTATTGCTTGAGAACATTACTCCTGAATATGAATTTGTACGCGGTGTTATCAACGCCATGAGGGGCTCAATATATTTTGAAATGAATAACCTAGATTCGGCTCAATTTTATTTGGCCAAAGCTCTAAAATATACCAACGTAGTCAGTGAAGGCTGGATACTGCTGATGAACGGCCGTCTTTATACAAAAATGAAAAAATCAGATATCGCATTCACATATTATACGCAGGCTATCGATTCATTACAGGCAGATAAAAATTACAAAGATTTAGCAGGTGCATTTATTGGTACAGGGGAGTTATACGAACAAACTGGTAATATTGACTCGGCGATTTATTATGGAAAACAAGGGCTTGATATTGCAAAAAAGAAAAAATTCAATAAAGAAGCCATTCAGTCTTATCTGTTACTGTCAAGAGCATATGAAAAGGTAAATACTAAAACTGCTTTGGAATATTATAAGCTGGCAATAATTGGGAAAGATAGTTTATTTAACCAGGAAAAGCAAAGGCAGTTGCTCAGCTATAAGTTCAATGAAGAACTCCGACAAAGTGAAATAAAAAATGCTCAGCAACAGGCTATGAACAAAAACAGGGTGCTAGTTTTACTCATACTACTGACCTGTTTTGTACTTTTTATTATTATTTTAGTTCGGAATAATCGGCACAAACAAACAGCAAACCTATTGCTTCATCAGCAAAAGGAAGAAATTCAAAGTACTTTATCGCAACTCCGCTCCACCCAAGCCCAACTCATCCAATCCGAAAAACTCGCCTCCCTCGGTGAACTCACCGCAGGCATCGCCCACGAAATTCAAAACCCGCTGAACTTCGTCAACAACTTCGCCGAAGTCAGTGCCGAGATGCTGGACGAGATGGAAGAAGAGCTGGAAAAAGGCGATACTACCGAGGCTATTGCCATTGCTACGGATCTAAAAACCAATCTGGAAAAAATCAACCACCACGGCAAACGTGCCTCCTCCATCGTCAAAGGGATGCTCGAACACTCGCGAGTTAGTACGGGCGTGAAAGAACCGACCGACCTCAATGCGCTGGCGGATGAGTTCCTCCGTCTGGCCTATCATGGCTTACGGGCGAAGGACAGTAGTTTCAATGCTACGGTGGAAACGCATTTTGATCCTGATTTGCCACTGGTTTCGGTCATTCCGCAAGACATTGGGCGGGTGCTGTTGAATTTGATCAACAATGCGTTTTATGCGGTTGCTGAGCGAAGTCGAAGTACGGTTCATCAACGGGATACCACCGTAGAGACGTTGCATGCAACGTCTCTACCATACCAACCTACTGTTACTATTTCCACCCAAAAAATCAACAATCAGATTGTGATTAAGGTGACGGACAATGGAAACGGCATCCCCGAATCCATCCGCGACAAAATTTTTCAACCCTTTTTCACCACCAAGCCCACCGGGCAAGGAACAGGTTTGGGGCTGAGTTTGGCGTATGACATTGTAACCAAGGGGCATGGGGGGACATTGGAAGTGGAAAGTAAAGCAGGTGAAGGGTCGGAATTTATTATTTTGTTGTTTCGATAAGCAAGAACCTATTTTAGGGTAAACAAAATCAACAGTCATGGACGATAATTTTCCAGTAAGTGATCCAGATACTACTCCCGAGTATAAGAGCCTGCTGGGCAAAATCTCGGAAACCTATACATATGGGCAGGTAAAAGCAACCCATGCGGTAAACATTCAGTTGCTCGAAACTTACTGGCAGATAGGTCAGCACATCGTAGAGTTTGAGCAAGGTGGTAATGTGCGGGCAACTTATGGTAAAGCATTAATCAACACCTTGGCCAGAGATTTGACTTTATTGCATGGCAAAGGGTTTAGTCGAAGCAATCTCGTGTATATGAGGCTATTGTATCTTCGCTACCCAATAAGTGAGAAGCCTTCTCACCAATTGAGTTGGTCGCATTTTGTGGAGTTATTAAAAATAGATGACGACCTGGAAAGAAAATTTTACGAAAATCAAAGTATCGCTGAAAAATGGTCGGTTCCACAACTGAAAAGACAAAAAGATACTGCTCTTTTCCAAAGAATCGCACTGAGCAAAAATAAAGCAGAAATTTTTAACCTTTCAGCCGAAGGTCAGCAAATATCCAAACCCAGTGACATTCTGCGAGACCCTTATGTATTCGAGTTCCTCAAAATCCCTGAAGAACAACTCCCTTCAGAGCAGGAACTTGAAAACCTTTTGTGCAATAATCTGCAACAGTTTTTATTGGAACTCGGTAAAGGTTTTACCTATGTAGGGAGGCAATACCGCATGACCATCAACAACAAGCATTACCGGGTTGATCTGGTTTTTTATCACCGGATTCTCCGCTGTTTTGTATTGTTTGACCTCAAAATAAATGAAGTACAGCATGGTGATATTGGTCAAATGAACCTTTATCTAGGCTACTTTGCCAATGAAGAAAACACTGAAAGTGACAACCCTCCAATTGGCATCATCCTTACCAAACACAAAAATGAACTACTGATTGAATACGCCACCTATGGCATGAGTAGTCAGTTATTTGTGAGTAAATATCAGTTGTATTTGCCGGAAAAAGCTGATTTGATCGCACTTGTGAACAATATTTTACGAATTGAAGAAACTGATCATGAAAAAGAAGAATAAATGTTTGAATCCATCCGCAAGAAAGTCTTCCAACCCTTTTTCACCACCAAACCCACCGGACAAGGGACGGGATTAGGGCTGAGTTTGGCGTATGATATTGTGACTAAGGGGCATGGAGGCTCCGTAGACGTTGAAAGTACGGAAACAGGAACTCTATTTATCATTAGGCTTCCGGCTTAAGTACCTACATTATCCTTTGATTACAACCCAAACCAATTAACTGAATTCGAGTTCTTTACTCTTGTAAAATGAAAACAATCAAACCAACAAACCAACAACATTCCTGGATCATTCGGTATTGCCTGATTTTGGTACTATGCTGCTTGAAAACTTTGCATATACAGGCTCAATCCACAGGAGAAAGTGAATACTTTTATCGAATCATACATTCCAATGCCCTAAAACTGGACAGCATTTGGGAGTATTGCCCGCAAGAGGATACCACCAACGCGACTTGGCAAGCCATAAATACCCTCACCCTAAATGCCCCCAACGGCAAACCCTTTCCCTGGAAAGGCCGAGGCTGGTTTAGAAAATCATTTACGGTACCATTTGCTTTGCGCAACCGACCCTTGTATTTTCAAATGGCACATTGGGGTGCTTCAGAAATATTCCTGGATGGTGTAAAATTGGCCAGTTATGGCAAATTGGGCAACACGCGTGCGGATGAACATACTTTTGTTCCCTTTGAATGCATCAGTTTTCTGCCAGATACCCAATCCATTCATCATTGGGTCGTCCATTATTCCAATCATCAAATCAATCTGCCTGGAGCGCCTTTGACTTTTAATGGCTTTAAGCTAGGTATTTCTCCCCACCCGATTCCCTATCTAGAAGCATTGATTCAGAATGCAATGGGGGCAATGTCGATTAGTTTTTGTCTAGGGTTTGGCCTTTTTTTTGTCTTTGTTTTCCGGTTCTACCCACAAAGGCTGGCGAGTTTGATGGCGGCATGTTGGTTGTTGCATTTTTCATTCGTATTTATTCCCATCTATCTCCCGACATTAAATAGAGACGGGGAATTCTCTCGTTGGTGTAGCCTTACCTGGCAAATAGCGGTTGGCACCATTAATGGTACTGTCGTACTGTTTTATTACGCGTTGTATTATGGCAAGTTTCCGCCTCGATCCTGGTTTGTGGTTGGACTTAACGTATTGATTATTTTTGCGCTTTGTACATTTCCTGAAACGGGCAAATATGTTTTTTTTATCGGTTCACTGCTTCAGGTTGAAACATTCAGAATGCTCATTTTAGGTTATAAAAAAGACCGAAACAAATTTTGGGTTTTAGCCATTGGTCAACCCTTGTCTTTGCTATTGTTTTTATTTGTGATTGTCAATATTTTCGGCACCTTCCCAGAAGACAGGATTACGACGGGAAGGTTCATCTTCATGATTCTAAGCGACCTGTGTATTCCGATCACGCTCGCGCTACAATTGGCCTGGGAATTTGGTTCCGCCAATCGTGTACTGCAAAAGCAGGTTGTTCAGGTAAACGAATTAATGGAAGAGAACCTGAACAAAGAGCAGGAAAAGCAGCAAATTCTCGCCACTCAAAACGAAACCCTGGAACACCAGGTGAACGAGCGTACCGCTGCATTGCATCAATCCCTCGAAACCCTCCAATCCACCCAAGCCCAACTCATCCAATCCGAAAAACTCGCCTCCCTCGGTGAACTCACCGCTGGCATCGCTCACGAGATCCAGAACCCGCTAAACTTCGTCAACAACTTCGCCGAAGTCAGCGCTGAAATGATCGGAGAAATGAAGGACGAATTGAAAGCCGGAAATACTACCGAAGCCATTGAAATCGCCGATGATCTGGAGCAAAACCTCAATAAAATCAACCACCACGGCCAACGCGCCTCCTCCATCGTCAAAGGTATGCTAGAGCACTCTCGGGCGAGTACGGGCGTGAAAGAGCCTACTGACCTGAATGCCTTAGCAGATGAGTTCCTACGGCTTGCGTATCACGGCTTGCGGGCGAAAGACAATGGTTTCAATGCTACGCTGGAAACTCATTTTGATCCCAATTTGCCCAAAGTGTCGGTGATTCCGCAGGACATTGGGCGGGTGTTGCTGAATTTGATCAACAATGCGTTTTATGCGGTGCACCAACGCGCCACCACCGTAGAGACGTTGCATGCAACGTCTCTACAATACCAACCCACAGTCACCATTTCCACCCAAAGAATTGGTGATCAAATCCTGATTAAGGTAAAGGACAACGGCCCCGGTATCCCCGAATCCATCCGCGACAAAATCTTCCAACCCTTTTTCACCACCAAACCTACCGGGCAAGGGACGGGTTTGGGGCTGAGTTTGGCTTATGATATTGTGACCAAAGGGCATGGCGGCACTTTAACCGTTGACTCCATCGAAGGCGAAGGCACCAAATTCACCATAAGCATTCCCACTCTACCCTAAAATGTTTATTTTGACAAAAAAACACCA
>JAAFHQ010000194.1 GCA_013298445.1 Chitinophagales bacterium
TGAGTTCATACCTCGGCGACGCAACAGCCGAAAGGGGAGGGCGGCGCAAACGCCTATTTTCCGTCACTGCCCAGGGCAGTCAAACCCTGCACGAAATTCGTTCGGTACGTGAGCGGCTGTGGAGCGCCATTCCGCCCAATTCCTTGCCTTCAATTGCCTTTGATCTATGAGTGCAAAAAATCCTCAACCACCCAGGTGGGCTGACAGGCTATTGGAGCTTTTTTGTGCGCCCCATCTGCTTGAAGAAATCCAGGGGGACTTGTACGAACGATTCCAAAGGCAGGTGCAGCTCTTTGGACCGCGCAGTGCCCGGCAACAGTACATCTGGACCGTGCTGAGTTTCCTCAAGCCCTTTGCCCTCAAACGCAAACCCCGACCTTATCCAAACACACCCTTATTTCATCCGGCTATGTTACAAAATCAATTTAAAATCGCCTGGCGCAAGCTTTGGAACCACAAAGCTACCGCCGCCATCAACCTACTTGGTCTCACCCTGGGCATTAGTGCCTGTTTGGTATTGGGGGTGATCATTCATTTCGAGCTGAGCTTTGATCGGTTCCACCCCGATCAGGAGCGTATTTATCGCGTGGTGGGGCAAGCCAAATTTGGCAAGGAGAGCACCTTTAACCCCATCGGTTTTGTGCCTCGGGCAGTGCCTGCTAGCCTGCGCGAAGAAGTGAAGGATTTAGAAACCGTTGCTTCTTTTCACAACTTGGAAAGCAATGTTGTGGTGCCCCAGCAAGGGAAAGCCGATAAAGTTTTCCCTGGACGTGACATGGATAAAGACCCCGCCCAAATTATCATTGCGGAACAAAGTTATTTCAACATCTTCAAATACCAGTGGTTGGCAGGTGATCCCGAAGGGGCTTTGAACGAGCCTTATCGGGTGGTATTGACGGAAGCAAAGGCTCAATTTTACTTTGGGACAGGTGATCCGCAGTCTTTTATTGGCCGCGAACTCATTTACCGGGATTCCATCCGCATGACCGTGAGTGGCATCATTGCGCCCTGGACAGAACGTACGGATTTGGGTTTTACGGACTTTCTCTCCGCGCCGACCATCCGGGCCAGTCGTTTGAAAAACGAAATCAATCTGGACGAATGGAATGACATCTGGTCGGCATCGCAGCTGTTTGTCAAACTTGCCCCTGAAACCCCTGAAGAGCAGGCAAGCGCCCAACTCAAAGCTTTTGGCAAACGTCATTTTGGTCTCAAAGCAGGAACTGGCGACTTTGTAGTGGATTTGCAATTGCAGCCCTTGTCCGATCTACATTTTAATCCTGCCTTTATGGACAATTATTCTCGAAAGGCTCATTTGCCTACTTTGTACGGCTTGACAGGAGTAGCACTTTTTATCCTGATCATTGCCGCGATCAACTTCATCAATTTGTCTACGGCCCAAGCCAGTCAGCGCTCGCGGGAGGTAGGGATGCGTAAAGTTTTGGGCAGTAGCCGATGGAGTCTAATTGGGCAGTTCATGAGTGAAACCTTGATTTTGACCTTGATCGCATTGGTTGTGGCCTTAACCATGGCCAACCCCATTTTGCACATTTTCAAATCCTTCATTCCTGCGGGTATTCATTTTACCCTTTTAAACCCGACGGTTTTGTTATACTTGTTGGGCATTACCTTAGTGACCGTCTTTCTGGCGGGTTTTTATCCGGCCATCATTTTATCGGCTTATCGACCCGCTATTGCCCTTAAAGGAGCTACTGCATTGGCGGGTTCTTCACGGAGTTTTCTGCGCAGAGGCCTAATCGTTTTTCAGTTTACCGTGTCCTTGGTTTTCATCATTGGGACCTTGATGGTAGGCAGACAGTTGAACTTTATGCGCAACAAAGATTTGGGCTTTTCGACCGATCAGATCATTACGCTCAACACGCCGAGAGGCGAAAAAAGTTTGGTATTGGCTGAAAAAGTACGCCAAATTGCCGGGGTAAAACAAGTGGCTACGCAGTGGGCGGCACCCTTGAGTCAGAACTATGCCTTGACCAAGCTTACCTATAATCAGGAAGGGAAAAAAGAAATTGAAGTATCGGCCAAAATTGGAGATGCCAATTTCATTCCGATGTATCAACTCAAGCTGATGGCAGGCCGCAATTACTATCCCAGTGACACGCTCAGGGAATTGGTGATCAACCAAAGTTTGGCCAAAATGATGGGCTTTAAACAGGAGGCTGAATCAATCGGTCAACTGCTCAATCTCAATGGCAGGGATTACCCGGTGGTTGGCGTGGTGGCCGATTTTCATGAAAATACCATGCACCAACAGATCAAGCCTACATTCATTGCTTATCTCCCCAATATGTCGGGTAGTTTGGGCATTAAGCTGAGTGCAGCGGGGCAGAGCATGAGCGAGATACAGGCTACGCTGTCCAAAATTCAAAGCGCCTGGAATGCGGTTTTCCCGGATGACAAGAAATTTGAATACACTTTTTTAGACGATGCCATTGATCAACTCTACAGCCGTGAACAGAAACTGGCTACACTAGTCAATACTGCTGCAGCCATTGCCGTGCTGATTTCTTGCCTGGGTCTGCTGGGCCTGGCCACCTTTACCGCGGAGCAACGCACCAAGGAAATTGGGGTGCGCAAGGTATTGGGCGCGAGTATCAGTAGCATAGTCTTGATGCTTTCGCGGGACTTTGTACTCTTGGTGGGTATTGCCATTCTGATTGGCAGCCCAATTGCCTGGTGGGGTTTGCGCAAATGGTTGGACAATTTTGCGTACCGTGTACAGTTGGAATGGTGGGTATTCGCCCTGGCGGGAGTCATGGCTGTGGGGATCGCTCTGTTGACGGTGAGTTTTCAGAGTTTGAAAGCGGCTATTAGAAACCCGGTGGAGAGTTTGAAGGGAGAATAGGTTTGAACATGAGTCATCCCGAATTTTTGGGATGACAAACCGCGGATGCGGTTGAATTCATCATAGCCCCGGTCGTCCGGGGTCATTTTGGTAGCAAAAGGTTTCGCAACCGCGGATGCGGTTGAACTTTGTGTTTAATTTTGTTCAACCACTGCCGTGGTTGCCGCCAATTTGACCCAATTATTTACCCCGGACGACCGGGGCTATGATAAATTCAATCGCTCCGCGATTAGGTTTATGCCCGATTTTGACTTTTCAAAAATTCGGGATGACTCATGTTTCAATAAAATGGTCAAGGAGATCCAATTTTTCTGAATCAGTTTCTTCAAACAAGTCTACCTCATCTGCAAAAGCAAAATAGTCGGCACCAAAACTGTAGCCAATCAGCAGTAAAAAAAGCAAACTGAACAAGCGCAGTTCGAGGTTTACCGAAAGAAAATTGACAATGGATGGTATAAAAAAGGGTAGGGTGATGAGCAAAACATGGATCAATTGCCCAAATATATTGCGGGTAATCAATTTCCGGCTCGTTTCCATCGCCTCCCATAACTTCATGTGGTAAAAAATCATCAGAGCGGGTGCCCAACGCCAGGCCATACTCAAATAAATCAAAGGCAATAGCAATAAAAATGACCAATAAGGATAGGCCTCATGCCCAATCAGGTCGAAGCGAAACAGGTTGCGCCCTACCGTAAATAAAAAGGGCAAAAACAAAATGAAGTTGACCAAAAACTGGATCAGACTAAACAGGCCAATGGTTTGTACAAATTCAAAGGCTGCAAAATAAGTGCCAATTCCCTTTTTTTGCCTCCTTTCCAAAGAAGCTCCGGCGACAAAATAGCCTGCAATGAGTTGGTTTGCCAGCAACATATTGGCAATAATGCCGACCGATCCAACCAAACGAGTAAGCAACAGGGTGAAGAGCACGACAAAGGTGTAGGGGATAAAATTCCCGATATCGTCGGAAAATAGTCGAAAAGATTTGCCAAAATAGCCTTTGATGTCCAGTCGAGATTTTCGGTTTAGCAACAGTTCAAACTTTGTCCTGACCTCTTTTTCATCAGGTACATGCCAAAGGTCATCTTCTGTATCGATCACACTGTTTTCGGAAGAGACTGCCTGAGGTGCTTCTACTGGCAGTTTTGCTACTTGAGGGACTGATTTTTCAGGGATTAAAGTAGTGGTAGTTGATTCTGCTTGTACTTCTGGCTCGGGTTCTTCCTCTGTTGGATTTTTTTCCTGTGCTCCTTCCGTAATTTGGGCAAAGGAAGCATAATCGATACAGGCTGTTACACCTACCAAAAAGAGGCTCAACACATAAAATAGATACATGGAGAAATGTGCACCAATAATCGCCAGCACCATGGTAAACAGAAAGTGCAAAAACCAACGTGGTTTGACCAGTTTCCAACTCATGATCAAGGCCTCGGGAATGCTCATTTTGGAAAAAAGATACAGCATGGGCGCCCAGCGAAAAAAGCTGTAAAAAAAAACCACGGGTAACAACAAAGGATAAGCCCCCAGGGTGAGGTACAAGGCGATTAAAAAACGGGTATACGTCCAGTCGACCAAATGTACACCTGGCTCAAAGTAGAGAAAAGGTATACTCAGAATGCCGCAGCCCAATAGGATGATTCCACCAATAACCAGCAAACCCGGCGCATGGTAATAGCCCGCAAAAAATCGACTGAAGGGGATGTCTTCATCCTGATCAATATCACGTGCTACAATGTAATAGCCTGACAAGAAAGAGGGCAAAATGATCAAGAGGTAATAGGTGGCTTCCTGGGCAAAGGTTCGAACCAATAAAAAGAGCAATAAATGGATCAAGGTATACCCTACAAACTGGCCTGCCTCACGGCCAAATAGGTGTAGGCCATGACCAAAGTAGCCACTAAAATTGAAAGGGTATTTCGTCGTACTAATTGTCTGGAGCTTAGCCTTGTTAAGCATTTTTTGAGGATTTGGACGCGAAGATAATGTTCGAAAACTAATTATTCGATTTATCCATGCCCCTATTCTTCTCCCTCCCTTGAAGGCACATCCAAAACCAACATTTCAATAACCGATGGGCTGTTCTGAACCATGTCGATGATCCGCACCTGATAGGGATGAATGATCAATTCTTGTCCTTCTTCTGGTAATTCTTCACTGTGCTCCATGATCAAACCCGCCAAGGTGATGTAAGATTCACTTTCGGGCAGCGGAGTAGGTAGAAAGGCATTGATTTCATCCAGTGGATGCTGCGCCTGGATGCGGAAAATTTTATCGGATACTTTTTCCACAATCGGCATTTCGGTATCGGTTTCATCCTGAATGTCGCCCACCAGTTCTTCAATGATGTCTTCCAGGGTCACCAAACCCACCATTCCACCAAATTCATTGACTACAATGGCCATCTGGTTTTTTTGCTCCTGAAACTGGCGGAGCACCTGGCTGATTTTTTTGCTGGATGAAATGAACAACAACTCTCGGATCATGCTGCGAAAATCGCCCTGACGGTGTTGGGTGCGCAAGGTGGCCAACAGATCTTTGGTCAAAATAAATCCAATGATGTTGTCCATGCTGCCTTCATACACCGGGTACCGCGAGTATCCTTCCTGGATGGCGTAGTCAATTGCCTCATCGATGGGCATTGCTACATTGATGGCCGCGATTTGGTTGCGGGGTTTGAGCACCTGTCGTACGGTACGATCATCAAAATCAAATACATTTTGAATCAGTTCACGTTCGGAGGCACGAATGGCACCCCCTTCGGCGCTCTCGGCAATAATGAGTTTTAGCTCGTCTTCTGAATGGATTTCAGCGTGCGGTACGGGCTGAATGCCAATAAGCCGCAGGATAAAATTAGCCAAGCCATTGAGAATATAAATGAAGGGCCGAAACACAAAGTAAAAAGCCTTGAGCGGCACCGATGTATACAATGTGGTAGAAGTTGGGTAACGGATGGCCAGGGTTTTGGGGGCCAATTCGCCAAAAACAATGTGCAATACCGTAATGACACTAAAAGCAATCGGTAACGCGATACGGTGGGCTAATGCTTCATCTACCGGTATTCGCATACCTTCCATGGCCGACAAAATCAACTTTGTCATAACATCTTCACCAATCCAACCCAATCCCAAACTGGCAAGGGTAATGCCCAATTGGGTTGCTGCCAGATAACCATCGAGGTTGCTGACTACACTTTCTGCAATCCGCCCAGTAAAACTGTTTGCTGCCTTGACTTGAATTTGTGAGATGCGGACTTTGACGATGGCAAATTCCGCCGCAACGAAGAATCCGTTTAATAAAACTAAAAAAAGTGTGAGTAATATCTCAGGCCCCATTTTGATCGTTATAACAAGATAAAGTAGCCAGACTCATTGGATGATTTTAGTGTGAGCTGTGCTATTGCTACTTTCCTTGAGATGATTTAGCCACAAAATTAGGGATATTCTTACAACTTTGTGATATTGTTTTCATTCAATAAAAAAATGAATGGCATTTCAAACCCGAGGCCGATGAGTAAGGTGCTCAAAAAGCAGCCAAAAATTTATCACAAAATAATTGCGTTAAAATGAAGATAAATCATAATTAGATTCTTAAAAATGAGGTTTTAAAACTAAATCCTCATCATGAAACCCTTGTTTTTAACACTAAGCTTTGTCTGCTTTTTAGGCATTAACCAAAGCTTATTGGCGAGCATCGCCTGCTCTACAACGATTGAACACGGTGTTTTTCAGCACAAGAAGAACCGTGACCGACCCAAGCTGAAGACTTACCACCGTCCGGTCAAAGTGTTTGCCCCCATCACAATCGGGCGTGAAAGCATCTGGACGGTATTCACCCTGGTATTGATCCTGACAGGATATACGGGTCTTATTTTCCTTTCTCGGGATGTCCAGACTCAATTTATGGCCATTGTATTGGCGTTTCTATTGCTGGTGGAAATTCTCATTGTTTTGTTGCATCCCATCATTTGGTTGATTCGTTGGATTCGATTGCTTTGCTGGCAAATGGCTTGGCGGAGGCGTTATCGGGCTTGCCCGGGGCAATATTGATGCCACTGTCTTTTCCACACAATGCAGAATTCAAGAACAGTTTCCAAAAGATTTACACTTTTGAAAAGCTTGTGCGCACAGCATTTTGTGTGCGACGCAATATTCTCTAACTTCGGGCATTCAAAATTAACTGTCGCCATGAGCAAAGCGCCCAAAGGAAGGAAAAATACAGGAGGGAAAACTGTTCCCAATAAACCTATCCACAATAAATCTTCCAACCCTAGCCCCATACCTGATTTGGTGGATTCAGGCAATCCGCCCATTCAACTCCATTTGATCATCCTGATGGTACTGAGCATTCTGCTTTATGTGAATACCTTGGGGCATCAATTTGCACTCGACGATGCCATTGTCATCACCGACAACATGCACGTCCAAAAGGGTTGGGCTGGGTTGGCCGATATTTTTAACAAAGATACTTTCCATGGTTTTTTCAAAACCGACAAGCAGGGTTTGTTGGAAGGTGGGCGTTACCGCCCCTTCACCCTGGCCATGTTTGCGGTAGAGCTGAGTATTTTTGGCAAAGCGGCCTTTTGGGGGCACTTGTTCAATGTATTGTGGTATGGACTGACGGGTTTGGTGTTTTATTTGCTGGCGAGCGGTTTATTTGCTTACCGCTGGAACAAGACCTTGAGTTCCTGGTTGGCCTTTGCAGCAGCATTGCTTTTTGTAGCGCATCCATTGCACACCGAGGCCGTAGCCAACATCAAAGGCCGGGATGAAATTATGGCCTTGTTGGGCAGTTTGGCAGCCTTGTATTTTTCGCTCCGCAGCTTTCGATCCGGCAACCTGGGCTGGGAAGCACTGGCCGCAGTGTCTTTTTTGATTGGCATTTTTTCCAAGGAAAACGCCATTACTTTTTTAGCAGTTGTGCCACTTACTTATTGGTTTTTCACCAATGCATCGATAGCTCAAATTCTGCGGAGGACAGCTCCTTTTTTAGCGATCGCCATCCTGTTTTTGATCGTGCGTTCCAGTGTTTTGCCCAATGCACAAATTGGTACCGCATCGAATGAGCTGATGAACAATCCTTTCCTCAAGCTGGAGGGCAACCAATATGTTCCTTTCACTGGAGCTGAACGGCAGGCTACGGTGTTTTACACCCTGGGCAAATACATCCAGTTGTTTTTGTTTCCCTATCCATTGACTCACGACTATTACCCCAACCACATTCCCCGCATGAGCTGGGGGCAACCGGGGGCACTGCTGAGCTTTTTACTCTATTTGGGTATGGGGATTGTGGGCGTGATGGGCTTGCGCAAAAAATCACCAGTTGCCTATGGGCTATTGTTCTACCTGGCCACCCTTTCCATCGTTTCCAACGTTTGGTTGGTGGTGGGTACCAACATGTCGGAGCGTCTGATCTTTATGCCCTCGGTGGGATTGTGTTTTGCGCTGGTGGCCATTCTGGCCAATTTATGGTATGGGAAAGCGCCTCAAACCTTAAGGCCCCAAACCCTCTTGATGGGGATTGGTCTGGTAGCCCTGGTTTTTGGCGGCTTAACGATTGTCCGAAATTTTGCCTGGAAGAACAACCTGACGCTCTTTCGTACTGATGCTAAAACCTCAGTGAACAGTGCCAAAGTGCACAATGCCCTGGGCGGGCAGTTGATTTCGGATGCGGAAAAAATAAAAGACGACTCATTGGGACGTATTGCCCTGTTGCAAGAGGCAGAAACCCATTTGTTGCAGGCGGTGCAAATCCATCCGGGTTACAAAGACGGTTTTTTCCTGCTGGGCACCTGTTACTTGCATTTGGGCAAATACGCTGAATCGGTCAAATACCTCAATGCCTCCTATGGCCTCAACAACAGTGATGCAAACACCAAAAACAACCTGGCTGTTGCTTATCGCCTGCTTGGGCAAGAAGAAGGGGAAAAAAAGAATAACCTAACCCAGGCGCTACAGTATTTGCAGCAGTCCTTGGCTTTAAACCCCAATGATTATGCGACAGTGCGCCTGCTCGGGGTAGCCAACAGTGTCAATCGAAACGATCCTGCCGCTTTGCCTTATTTTGAAAAAGCCAGAGACCTGGCACCAAAGAACGCCGATGCCTGGTTTGAGTTACACATGGCCTATCAAAAAGTAGGCGACCTGGCCAAAGCGCAGCAAGCCCTGGGTCAAGCGCAACAAATT
>JAAFHQ010000195.1 GCA_013298445.1 Chitinophagales bacterium
ATTGGTTTGATTTCATCCGGCGATTTGCTGGCCAGGTCCGCCCAACTGGACACCCCATTGTTGGCCAACAATTCAGCTACTTTTGGTCCAATCCCTTCGATGATTTGCAGGTTGTCAGAACCAAATACTGCCGCATAATTGATACCAGCCTCGCGGTTGGCGGAGCGGGCAGAACCCAATTTTTCAGCCATGCGGTCAATCTTGGCCGGATTGTCTCCATCACCTACATTTTTGCGGCCTGCATCGAGGGTATGCTGCAAACTAGCCAAAGTATCCCAATCGCTCATCCCGGCCAACTGAGCCTGACGGGGCCAGGAATCAGGATTCATCATGCTCAACCCAGCGCCAGCAAGAATGGCTTTGAGCTCATCCGAAGATTTACCCTCCAGATCTGCCCAGGAACGGACGCCGTTTTCATGCAGCAAGGCTTCTACTTTTGGCCCAATGCCTTCGACGATTTGTAGGTTGTTGTCCAGGAAGTAACGATCGTATACACTCCGTGGAGATTCCGCACTGCGCAATTCTACCACACTGGCCGCCATTCTTTCCACTTTGGATTTGTTGACAAAATCCCCCGCAGTCTCGCGGCCACCACCCAGGAAGCGTTGGTATTCGATCAAATCATCCCATTTGCCTTCGTTGGCCAATTGGGCTTGTTGTGGCCAGGTGTCGGGATTCATCATGCTCAGGCCAGCAGCGGCGAGAATAACGCGGAGTTCATCCGGTGTTTTGGCCGCCAAATCGCCCCAGTTTTGAATTCCAGCATTTTCCAAAACTACTTCTACTTTCGGGCCAACTCCTTCTACAATTTGCAGGTTGTCGTCGGCAAATAATGCGCCATAACCGCTCGTGTCTGGGGCATCGGAAGCCATCAGGCCTCTGGATTCGCCAATTTCAACTGCGGCAGCAGCCATCTCGATTCCAGGCACAATGGGCGGCTGAGCAGCCATGGTCATAGCAGCGAGGTTGGCATTGGTGACTTCCAGTTTGGCTTTCAAACCTGCCACTTCAGCTTCGGCGTGCATGGTCTTTTTGTGCCAGGTATCGTTGTCCTTTTGGCACTCTTCCAACTTGTAACGCAAGTCGAACATTTCTTTTTCCAGGTCACTGGCATGGTGAACGGCTTGATCGCGCTCAGCAGCCAAACCTCCGCCAGCTACCATAGCCGTGGATCCATCGCTGGTTTTCCGTTTGCCACTCAGCAGAGAGCCGAGCAACCAGCCCAGCAGGAAAGGTAGGATGCAGGCCAACAACAGCGGCAGCCAGCAATCCATTGAAGTGAGATTAAACAACAAAATATGGATCAACATAGTAGATTTTTTTATTGGTTTTCGGATTGTTTTTTGATCAAACGCACCTCAACACGGCGGTTGTTGTGGCTGTTTTCTTCACTGGTATTTGGTGCAACGGGCAAACTTTCACCCTTGGAAGCGGTGCTGATCAAGTCGGCTTTTACCCCCAATTTCACCAAAAGGTCCCGAATCTGGCGGGCGCGACTGTCTCCAAGGCGCAGGTTGTAATCTGGTTCACCTTTGTTGTCGGTGTGCCCAGTCAACTCGATGCGTTCGCCCGTTTTGGCGACCCGTTTGGCCAGGGTTTGCAGGTAGGCATCTACTTTCGGATCGTAATCCTTCTCAGTAGAGTTGAAGGGGAATCGAATAATCGCCCCATCGGCTACTTCTTCAACCGTTTCAGGAATGACTTCCTGTTTGGGCAGCCATTTGAATTCCGAGGCCGCCAACCAGGCATTTTTGTCGCTTGGTGCTGCGTCGTTCAACAAACGCCCCCGCAAACGAATCCGTTCTTCGGGAATATCTTTAAAGTACGCGTCGCGAATAGCAGTGGCCCGCGCCAGGCCCATGGTTTCGAATCCAGCCGGAGCCGTTTCACCTTCGTAGAACAAGCCGATGATTTCCAGGATGCTATCATCGTTGTTGCCTGCCATGACTGCTGCCAACAGAGAGTCGAAACCCGGACCTTTGGTCGGATTCATATCACCATACTTGAACTGGATGGGATATTGCCTCAGCGTGTCGGCATTGTCAAGAACACCTGAAACAGCTTGATTTGTACCACAGGCTTCACAAATTTGGCGAGAGCAAAATTGAAGTAAACCAAAAAAGTACAAGACCAAAACTGCCAGGATCAATAAAATCCGAGTAGTTGTCGACATAAGAAAATTTGGGTTTTTGAGGACATTGAAAAATTTATGCTTAAATATAGCGAATATGTCATTCAAAGTTTATGATTTGTACAATAAATTCACCAAGAATAAACGGTGGCTTAACCTGAGTAAATTCTAGCGCTCAAAATTTTATTTTCCACTTTACTCGTTCCAGCTTTTTCGTATCTTTGCTACCCGTTTTTAATCAATTGAATTATGCTTGAAAGTTTAAGTGAACGTTTGGAAGGTGCCTTAAAGGTGCTCAAGGGTGAAAACAAATTAACGGAGATCAACGTAGCTGCATCCATCAAGGAGATTCGTCGTGCCTTGGTTGACGCTGACGTGAGTTATAAAATCGCCAAGGATTTTACGGATCGGGTAAAAGACAAAGCGCTCGGTTCGGAAAACGTGCTCAAAGCCGTTTCGCCAGGTCAATTGATGATCAAAATCGTCATGGACGAATTGACAGATTTGATGGGCGGACAGGCTGCGGGGCTCAACCTGGCGGGCAAACCTACCGTTATCCTGATTGCTGGTCTGCAAGGTTCGGGTAAAACCACCTTCAGCGGCAAACTGGCTCTTTGGCTCAAAACCCAAAAGAAAAAAAGCCCACTGTTGGTTGCCTGCGACGTGTATCGCCCGGCGGCTATGGATCAGTTGGGCGTATTGGCCGAACAGGTTGGTGTGCCGATCTACAAAGAACCGGAGAACAAAAACCCGGTGCAGATTGCCCTCAAGGCGATCCAATACGCCAATGAAAACAAATGTGACGTCGTCATCGTGGATACCGCTGGTCGTTTGGCCATCGACGAAGAAATGATGACCGAGATCAAAAACATCAAGGAAGCCATCCTGCCTCAGGAAACCTTGTTTGTAGTGGACTCGATGACTGGTCAGGACGCCGTGAACACGGCCCAGGCCTTCAACGAAACCATCAACTTCGACGGCGTGGTGCTCACCAAAATGGACGGTGATACCCGTGGTGGTGCGGCCCTTTCGGTAAAATACACCGTGGGCAAGCCCATCAAGTTCGTCAGCATGGGCGAAAAGCTGGATACCCTGGATATGTTTTACCCCGACCGGATGGCTCAGCGGATTCTGGGCATGGGGGACATCGTATCCTTTGTAGAAAAAGCCCAGGAGCAATTCGACGAAAAGCTGGCCAAAGACCTGGAGCGCAAAATCCAGAAAAATAAATTCGATTTCAACGACTTCATGGCGCAGATCAACCAGATCAAAAAAATGGGCGATCTCAAAAGCATCATGGGCATGATTCCGGGCATGGACAAACTGACCCGCAACGTGGAAATCGACAACAATGCCTTCAAAAAAGTAGAAGCGATCATCCAGTCCATGACGCCGAAGGAACGCACCAATCCCGACCTGCTCAACATCAGCCGCAAACAACGCATCGCGCGGGGTTGTGGACGCACGCTCAACGACGTGAACATGTTCATCAAGCAGTTCGAGCAGATGCGCAAAATGATGCACAACATGAGCAAAATGCCAGGCTTTGGTAGTGCCGGGCGGAAGTGATATAGGATGAATCATCCCGAGTTTTGATGGAAGTCAAGATTCGGGATGATTTGTTTTGGGAAGTAGGGGTGAAAAAAAAATTGCCACAAGTTGCAACATATGGCCCGGTTTGGCTGGATTTCACTTTATAACTTTGCTTAAAGCTTTGGTCAAAATTGAGCCCGGTTTGTTTCGCAATAGCTGTTCAGCTAGAGAATGGGAGATTACTGAAAATCCAAGACAGATGAGCAATCATTTTGCGCACAAACCAGAAAGTTTTGCTCCAGGTTTGCCGGATGTGATCATTCCAATGAGAACCGCTACCCCATCACCTCAGTTGTCGATTCAAGGAACAGATTGGGATAGTCAGCACATGGCGGATGCTGCACAACCCAATCGATTGCAAATGCCTGTTTTTCCAGGCCCTCAATGTGGATGCCACCTGCTAAACTTTCGGCCATCCGGAAGCAGCGAAAACTACGACGGGACGCTGCGGGTAGAATGTCACACCGAAGGCTACACAATTAGCGGGGATTTGTACCAAAGGCCCTTAAATTTCTCAACATCCAGTTATACAACTCAAGCCCCAAACCCCAGCAATGGTATTCCAATTTTTGCCATTCAGGACTATCGTTATTATTTGCGTGCGATTCAATTGTCGGAATTGCCGGGACAGTTCAAGGGCTTCATGCTTACTTTTGAATTGTACAATTACGAGAAGCAAGCCCAAAATTGGCAAAATGAAGGGATATTCACCGCCCAGATGAACCGGATTGATGCTCCGATTGGGTATCCCTCCCCAACAGATTATTTTGAAGGGGAGGTCAGGAATACTTATGGCAAAGTAATCGGCAGCTTGGAGATGGGGTGGGTATCAAAATACTTGAGAAAAGCTACGATTGAAATTGATCGGGTTGAAGATACCGGAGAACTATTGAACAATGGCAATGGCGTAACCTGGAATTCTATTTTTAGCCAGGTTGGCTGGGATATCAATGTGATCCATAAAGACACAACCATTTCAGCGCCCAATAAACAATACTGGACAGATGCAGAGTTGCATGATCAGATGTTAATTTGCAGAGGCCCAGTTGACTTGGATATAGAATGGCGATATCATCTACTGGTAGTTAGGCGCCTGTTGAGTTGGGACCGGGGTGTAATGTACGATACCGGGACAACGGACTCAAATAGGGTACCTCGGGAAGGAGCCGCCATTGCCGCACATTGGAAGATCCCAGATGAACCCGTATGGGGTGAAGCAGCCGGCCAACGATTGGATCGGTCCAAGGCACCTTATTTTCGTACTGCTGTGCACGAAATTGGCCATGCCATGGGCCTGGAGCACAATGAATCCGACAATGGCATTATGAATGCAACAGATGTTATTGCCAGAAATAGGACTCCAACAAATCCGTTTCCCCGCAATATCATTTGGGCTTTTTCTGCCCCGGAACAGAAAGCTTTACGGCATTACCCTGATATTTTGGTACGCCCTGGCGGGGCAGCAAGCAGCAAACGTTGAACTTTTATCCCAAGTTATGAAATCGAGAACAGCAACTATGAGTGAGCACAATTAAAAAACCCTGAAGAGTTGATGAACAATAAGGATAAAAAATCTTACGGATCAAAAATTAGTGTACCAGAAATTAAAGATTGATTTTCCTGGCTCCTAAGTTCCTAAACCCCAGGTACCTAGGTATATAATTGTTTTTTGCGCCCGGTAAGTTTTAATAAACTTGCCGGGTTCTTTGTTTTTGGGAAAAACGCCAAAGCTCCTTAAGCCCTGCTAACCAAGCAACTTTTAGCAGCAGAAAACAATTTTGCCAATTGGATTGAATCAAAAAAATTAACTACTTTCACTTCTCACTCATTCTAACCCTTTAGTAAACCTCACTATTTCCCCCGATCATTTCGTGTAAATTGAATCCCGTCATTGTACACAATCAATCGTTGAATAAATGAATGATAAGGGCTTTTTCATGCCAGTACTTGATTCCTCCAAGTGGTTCAAATATGGTAAGTTTGGTTTTTTCCTGGCAATACAGTTAATGCTGTGCACTTGCACTACTGAGCAGTATTCCAGTGAATCCATGCTGGATTATATTCATCAGACACCAGCGGGAAGGCCATTTAAAGAAGCGGACGAGGAAAAATACAAGCTACATTACACCCGTTCAGCAGAGTTGTTCAAAAAAGTGCTTCAAAATGAAAATTTGGACATTGAGCAGAAGTGTTATGGGTATAATCAGTTGGTTTTTATTTTTTTACAGTTGAATGAAAACAAAAAGGCTGAGGACTGGCAAAAAAAACTGGACCAGCAAATTGACAACATTAAAGGCCTTTCAAGGGGTGCTCAAGCCGATTATTACTACAATTCAGGGGTGCTGGCACAACGTTCCCTTCAACCCAAACGCAGCAGAAATTTTTTGAACAAGGCCATTGCGGAATACAGGCTCATCTACCCCAACAGTACTCATGTAAAGAAAATATTATCCTATACCGAGCTTGGATTGAGCTATTATGCATTTGAGAAAGACGTTCGGCCCTTTTACAAAAACGTTGAAAAGGCCTATCGGCTTATCCAAAAAAAACCTGAACTTTTGCCTTATTGCCTGGAAACAGAATTGGCGATGGTCAGCGTTTGCCTTTGGAAAAGAAAAATGGAGAGTGCCGAAATTCATTGCGATAACGTGGTGTATTTGGCTAAAAACCAAGTAGATAAAAATACAATTGCCCAGGCTAGCGCCATATGTGTCAAGGGGCGATTGATGCGGTATTTTGCAGGTCGTGACACTGATAAATTGAAAATTGCCATCCAAACCATTAACCAAAGCATTCAACTGGTACAAAAAGTAGAGCACCCTATTTTAATGGAATTGTATCGGCACTTAGCGGTTTGTTACCTCTACGCGCCGGATTCTACTGGTTTTTTTGAAACACTTCGTAAGCTGGAAAGACAAGAAAAAAAGTGGGATAAAAAAGACCGCTACTCAGCCCACTTGTTGGGCCGCTACCATTTGGTGCAAAAGAATTATCCGGAGGCAATTCACCAATTGAGGTCATACCTTAGTCATGGAGAGACCGATACCACTTTATCCGAGCAAATCTTGGATGATTCGCACCATTTATTGGCCCAGGGTTATGCACACATTGCCAGATTTGATTCTGCTTATTTTTACATCGCCCGGGATATTCTCCATGACACTCGAATGCAGGACACCCTTGTTGAGGTAGCACAGATGCTTAAACCGAAGATATACAAACACAGCCCCTTTCCTTTTTGGAGTTTACAATTATTGGGGAAAGTACTTAAGCTCCAATACCAGCATGAAAAGCCCAAAAGACCGGAATTGTTACACATGGCACTACGTGCTTACACCATTTGTGATAGTTTGTTGTATGTGGATTACCCCCTTTATGACGACGATATGCTGCTTAATATTTATAAAGAAATTGGACCATCTGTAAGTTTTGGGGCATTGGATGCGCTAGATGAATTGAGTCGTTTATTTCCCCAGCAAGCCAACCATTATAAAGGTTTGACTGCCCATTTTATAGACCGCAGTAAAAGCGATGTGCTTTATCGAAATTTGCCCCACAACCTGCCTTCTGATGCTTTGAGAACATTAAAAATGAACATTGAAGAAATTACGCTCAAAAAAAATCGCAGTTACCGTGAAAACCAAAAATTGGCCTTTGATCGGTTTGCCCTTTCAAACATCAAACAAAGAGCGGACACCTTGGAGTACCAATTTTTGAATGCTGCGCAGATACAAAAGTCCCTCAATCCCAATGAGTCGGTTTTGCAATACAGGATTGGAGAGGATTATTCCTACTTGTTGTACATTGACCAAGACAGCCTTGTATTGCACCGCATTGCCATCGGTGCTAAGGGACTGCTCCTCGAAGTGGAAAAATTATACCATAGCATTGAACATGAATCAAGTGCAAACGATCAGGAATACATCAGCACGGCCCATCAAATGTACAAATGGTTGGTTGATCCGGTATTCCAACGCTTGATTAAACATCCTCGGGTTTGTATTATCGCAGACGGGTGTTTGAATCGAATACCTTTTGAAGCCTTACTGATCACGCCCGACACCCAGTTAACCCAAAACTCACCTTTTCTTATTTCGGCCAATCCAGATTTGGTTTTCGCCTATTCAGCGGCCTGGAAGTTGAATGAAAACCATCGGAAGAACGCAGCGTCAAAACTCTCCGCTCCCGCCGTATTCTTCAATTATGGCCGAGGAAGGGAAAACTTAATCTATTCCTATCGCGAAGAAAAAGCCATCGCTAAAGCCTTTCCGCTTTCTTTTCAGGCATTCAAAGGAGGGCGTTGCACAAAAAATAAATTTTTGCACAGCTGGTCGCAAAAACAATACCAGATTTATGCTTTCTCCCTGCACGCCAATGCCAATGAGCAAGACCCCCTGGATACCAAAATTTGGTTTGGCGCAAAGCGGAGAGACCCTATGTATGGCTTTGAAATTGGGCAAACCAAAGGTAACGCAGCCTTGGTAGTGCTTTCTGCTTGCGAGAGCGGCAGTGGCAATATTGTCCTTGGAGAAGGTGTCTATTCCCTATCCCGCAGTTTTTTTCAAGGCGGTGCCAAAGCGGTAGTAGCCGCTTTGTGGGAAGTAAACAACAGTCCGAATGCCAATCTATTGGCCTTTTTTTATGCCAATGCAAAAAACGGGGATGCGGTACAAGCGCTTAGCGATGCGAAGCGCCAGTACCTGCGTCAAAACTCATTGACACATCCCCGCTACTGGGCTGGAAATTTATACCTGGATTAGGCAAAATAGGAATTAAGCATGTACACCTGGATCGGTTGATGGCCTGGAGACAAAGCAACGTAGGGCATCGTTCCAAACGGGGATTCCTACGTCTGCCCATTTTACATTAAGGGGATCGATGCTCGCTTTTGCTTCAACGGTCTGCACGAATTCAAGCGCCGCTGCGGTGCTTTCGAAGGCCAGGTAAATCCAGGTCAAATTGGGCAACAACCCTAAAATCAAGACCCAGCCGTTGGCAGGGGCAGGTTGCGCTTCAATCCTGCCTTCGGCACTCATGATCGTTAGGCTGCCACTATAGGTAAAGGCCATAATTTCGGCCGAGCTAGGCGAAACCAATCTGGAGGTAACACAGCCATGCCCACCTACGTCCCCCATACCGGTGGGGCGGTTGTGGGTCAACTCATTCTCGGTGGCACCAGCTTGTGTTGCACTTACCAACAATGGGAAAGCGCAATCCTCTGCCAAAGGAGTTTGTGCCGTTTGGAAAGCCCCATCCACAAAGGGCAGCCAGGCGAAACCACTGGGAATGACCAAGTTGGTGAAAAAAGCGGCTTC
>JAAFHQ010000196.1 GCA_013298445.1 Chitinophagales bacterium
GGTGGCGGATTTTTTTCTACCGGACGCAGCACGATTTGTCCGCCGATCGGTTTGTAGGCAACGGGTAAGGGATCAAACAATTTATCCAAAGCCTCTGAAAGGGCAATATTGCTGACACTAATGGTGATGGGTTGGGTAGTGGGAATGTAATCCGGGCTGTACACAAAATAGACATCGTGATCGGCAGAAATATCGTCGAGAACCAGTTTTAAAGCCAAACGATTGTAAGAAAAACTAACCTTGCGCGCCAGGTTTTGCCCGTACATTGACGCTACACAACAACATAGGATTAGGAAAGAGGAAAACAGTTTCATGTGTAAACTAAGTGAAATGGGCAAAATAGGGCTTCCTTTTAATTGCCTCCGGAGATTACAAAGACGTCACCTTCTACTGTCAATTTGCCAGCAACAGACTCGGCTATGATGTTCAATACATCCTGTGCTTTCGTATCGCGGGAAAAACGGGCAGCATTAATGGTTTTATTCAGAATGGACTCGTCAGCATTAATTTGAATATTGTAAAACTTTTCTAATGCTGGAATCACCTCGGATAATGTAGTTCCGAAGGTAAAAACAATCGTACCTTGCTGCCAAGAGTCAACATCTTTGGTGGCTACGTCTTGCGCTTTTTCCAAAGCATCGCTTTCTTTAATGTACACTCCTGTATTCCCTGGCAATAATTCTAGTGGTGGTGCAGTTTTTTGCGGCGTTGTTTCCACCTTCCGTACTTCTACCCGCCCTGTTTTGACACTCACTTTCACTTTTGCTTCATCAGGGTAAGCGCGGATGTTGAAGCTGGTGCCCACTACCCGGGTTTGTACTTCGCCAGTTTCAATCACGAAGGGGTGCTTTGGGTCTTTTTCGACATCAAAAAAGGCTTCGCCACTCAGGACTACCTTGCGGGTCTCGCCATCGTAAGTATAGGAAAGTGTAGAATTTTCGTTGAGTTCGATTTGGCTATGATCGGGTAGTGTAATGCTACGGCTTTGGTTGTCAGCAGTTTTGAAGGCCAAAGTCTCCGGTGTAGTGTCCCGCATAAAAACCCACCATGCTGCCACGACCAATACGGCAACTGCGGCAGCTGCCGACCAGGCCCAGTTCAAGCTGCGCACTTTCGGCTGGGGAAGGACTTGTAGCGCTGGTTTTGCCGTACTCACCGCGGGTTCAGCCACCAGGGTAGTCTCCCCCAAGTCAATGCGGCTATCCAAGGCAGCCCAGGCTTTGGGCAAATTGACCGGAAATTCGGGCTCAGGGCTGGTTTCGCTAAGGCTCCACAATTGGACCATCTCCTCAAAAACCTCGCGGTTTTGAGCACTGGCTTCAACCCAGGCCATAAGCTCGCCTTCTTCTCTGGCGCTCAATTCGCCCGAGAGGTATTTGCCAATCAGATCCTCTTGTAAAGTATGCTCCATTGTAAACAGAATTATGGTCAAGGGTAGGGATGTAAAAAACGTAGCAGCACCCCTATTCCTTTCTGCAATTTTATGAAAAATTTATGATTTTTTTCGACTTAGCTTCCAAACAGCCAGATTAACAGCAAAATATGCAAGTACCCATGCAATTCTTGTCGCAGTATTTTTAAGGCTTTGCCCATTTGATTCTCCACTGTTTTGATGGAAATGCCCATTTGATCCGCTATTTCCTGATAACTCATTTCTTCGTAGCGGCTCAATTGAAACACCATGCGGCATTTGGGTGGCAGGCCATCAATGGCGCTGCGGATGTTTTGTTCCAATTCGGAATGCAAGTAGCTGTCTTCCGCAGTGCTTGAATCGCTGATTAGTGCAGAATGCGGCTCAATTTCTTCGGTAAAATATTTGCGGCTGCGCAAATAAGCCAAACCTTCATTGACTGCCATGCGCCGTAAATAGGCATCCAGGGAGGAAGTGATTTCAATTTGGTGGCGTTTTTGCCAAAAGCGAAAAAAGACTTCCTGGGCAAGGTCTTCCACAATCACCGAATCCTTGATCAGGCGAAAAATAGCGCCACATACTTTCTGGTAGTTGTCCTGAAAGATTTCCTGAAGCGCGCCTTTGTCGTCTGTGCGCAGGCGATGCAGCAATTGTTGTTGTAGGTGTAAACGGTCCACTTGCATAGGTTGGTATCACATGACCCGGCTGCAAAATACGAGTAAAGTGCAAAAAACGGTGCATGCTTCGACTAAAGTTGCAAATGTGTGGAGCTACGCGGCGTATTTGCAACTTGCTGCTTCATTTTTTTGTCCATTTTGCCCAACTTTTTTCTATGCCCTGGCATCATTAGGTAAAAGCGGCCTCTCGGCTCCTTTCTTGTAAGTAATTCGCTGACTGTTTTGTTATATTAATCTCGTTGCAATTTCGCCCAGGATGGGTAGGGACAAGCAGGAGCGTTTGTCCCAACCTGGGGTTTTGGACAATGTATTCCATCATTTTGGCGAAATAGGGCTTATCTTTGTTTACTTCACAAAACCACAAGCCCAATGACCCTGCGCAAAAAAATCTTTCTCGGCATTTTACTCCTTGTCCTCGTCACCATCGCCTGGAACGGTCCCTACTACTACAAATACGCCCAGGTGGGTGCCGCCTACAACGCCAAAATGAGCTGCTCCTGCGTGTTTGTTTCTGGCCGTAGCCTAAGTTCGATCGAGAAAGAGGATTTGTACGCCATCCCTTTTACTACCCAAACCATTGACCGTAGGGCGCATACGGTGACTTCCAGCATCTTTGGTCTGGTATCCAAAACGGCTTTTTACCGCCCAGGCTTGGGTTGTACCCTTTTGAATGAAACCACCCCAAGCGATCTGCGCAAACAAGCCCGTATAAAAATCCCCCGCATCGCCGCGCAGGAATTGCCTGATTCAAGCCTTCCCGACTTCATCAAAATAAACCTTGAAAAAACCCTGGATTGGGCTTTTTCCGAACCTGATAGTACCCGTCCAGTACAGACCCGTGCCGTGGTCGTCCTGCACAATGGCAAAGTGGTGGCAGAGCGCTACGCCGAAGGCATCACCCGAAACACTCCGCTTATTGGTTGGTCAATGACGAAAAGTGTTACCAATGCCATGATTGGCCTGCTGGTAAAAGATGGGAAACTCAAGGTTAGCGCTCCCGCCCCCATCAAAGAATGGAAAAACGATGAACGCGCCGCGATCACCCTGGACAACCTCCTGCGCATGAGCAGCGGCCTGGATTTTGAAGAAGACTACGGCAAAGTCAGCGATGCCACCAATATGCTCTTTCGCGTACCAAACGCCGGGCAGTACGCCATCCAGTCGCCACTCAAAGTCAAACCGGGCACAGAATGGTATTACTCCAGCGGCACTACCAACATTTTGCAGGAATTGATCCGGCGGCAGTTCAAAAACTTGCCCGCTTACCTGGCTTTTCCCCATCAGCGTCTGTTTCAAAAGCTGGGCATGAGTACGGCCATTATGGAGCCAGATCCCTCCGGTTTATATGTTGGCTCTTCGTACATGTTTGCTTCGGCGCGGGATTGGGCAAAGTTTGGGCAACTGTACTTGCAAGATGGGCAGTGGAAGGGCGAACAGATTTTACCCAAAGGCTGGGCCGCTTATTCAGGAAAAGAGACTCCACATTCGGATGGGCTTTACGCTGCACAGTTTTGGATTGGCTACCGCAAGGATGGTATGCCGCAAGACTTATACTATGCTGATGGATTTGAAGGGCAGCGGGTGTTGATTGTGCCCTCTAAAAACTTGGTGGTGGTGCGTTTGGGCTGTACGCCGAACGCCGGAAATTTTGATGATGTGCGGTTTTTCAGGGAGATTTTAGCGGAGTTTTGAGTTATTGGTCAAGCAGGTATCGCCCCGTTCCTGCCTCAATGGTATAAGTTGGCAAAATTTTTCTCATCTCAAAAAAATCATACGCCTCCCCCAAATTATCCCAAAAGGGCAATAACTCCGGCTGATTCCGCGCCAGCAAATTCTCTCGATTTTCCGGCGTCATCCGGCAAGGGAAAATGTGTACCGGAATTTGTTGCTGACCGGCATCTCTGGCATCTGAAGCCAGCAGATACAACTCCCGAATTTTTTCATCGGTGATGGGCAAACAACCCACCGATACACAATTGCCGTGAATGTAAATTTCGCCACCCGGTTTTTTGGGATCAGACAATATCCGGTCTGATTCATTCGGGTAGTTGATCCCCATCGAAAGGTGGTAGCTGCTTTTGGGGTTGAACACCTCAATCCAGTACAAACCCTCGGGTACCTGCAAGTCACCCTCCTTGCGCTTGGGGCCAAGCAGGCCGGGTACTCTACAAATGGGATAGGTGCGAAAATGGCGGAATTCCAGCGAATCCTGAATCCATACTTCCAGTTGTTGTTCGGATTTGAAGGCGCGGAGGAAGATGGGCGCACCAGGTTTGAATCCTTTGGCGACCAAATCTTGCGCCAATTGCTCGCCGACCAAATGCCGGGCTTGGGCGACCCGATCACCGTTGAAATCATTTGCTGTATCGACTTGGCTGTTGCACTGTAAAGAACCCAACATCACGAAGAGGTATAAACAGGTTTGTAAGGCTTTGATCATGGTTTAGAGTTTACTGCGTTTTGGGGAAATTTTAGCGTTTAGTGGCTGAAAACCCAATCCTTACACTAACGTTTTCGGCGAAAAGTTGGTATTTAAAGCACCCAACTTAAATCGCCCAAGATTATGAGGTCAAATTGATCTATCCTACACTTGATGCAGTGCGATAAACGGACAGTTTTGTATCAAAAGCGGACAATCTCCAAAAAAACCATCAATACAAAAACCTAAAAACCAATCACCTATGTTTTTGGCATAAAAATAGCCTCTATTTTCACAAGCATAGGCTAAGAGCTTGCCTTCATAGATCAATAATTTGGAAACATGCTGTACAACTATTTCGCCATCGGGATCCGCAACTTGCTGAAAGACCGCAGCTATACTTCGCTCAATGTATTGGGCCTGACGATCAGTATTACTTTTAGCCTCTTGTTGATGGTGTACGTCAACGATGAGCTGAGTTACGACCGTTTTCACGACAATTCAGATCGCATTTTCCGCATCAGCTCCCACGTCAAGGAAACGGAAAATGAATTCAATTGGGCTACTGCTCAATTGCTGACGGGTGAAACCCTGAAACGCGAATATCCAGCAGAGGTGCAGGCTTCCCTGCGCTTGTTGCCCAACGACCGCCTGGAGTACCGCACTGGTCAGACCCGTTTTTTGGAGGAAAAATTTTACTTGTCCGGAGATAATGTCTTTAATTTTTTCACTTTCCCCTTGGTAGAAGGTGACCCCAAAACGGCATTAAAAGAACCCAACTCTATCGTTTTGTCCCAAACTACTGCTGAAAAGTATTTTGGCAAAAGCAGTTCCTACCTCGGCAAAACCCTCGACAACAACCGGGGCGAAACCTGGAAGGTGACCGGGATAATGAAGGACATTCCGCAAAATTCCCACATCCGTTTCGATGCCCTGATGGCCGATCATGAAATCCGACAGATCATCGCTACCTATGGAGGAAATTGGGGGCAATTTGCCGCCTATAATTACGTGCTTTTGCACCCAAAAGTAGATCCACAAGCATTCGAGACGAAAATCCGGGGCATGTACGACAAATACATGGCGTCGATATTTAAGCCCCTCAAAATCAACATCAACTACGTGGTGCAGCCCATTACTTCCATCCGTTTGCACTCCGTCATGACCCAGGAACCCGAACCCCTGGGCAGCTTGGCCTATGTGCGCATCCTGGGCATTACGGCCATTTTCCTGGTTTTACTCGCTTGCATCAACTACATCAACCTCACCACCGCTCGCGCCACTCGTCGCGCCCGAGAGGTGGGTGTGCGCAAGGCCTTGGGCTCCACCCGAGGCAGTTTGGCGGCTCAGTTTTTGGCCGAGTCTGCTTTGTTGGCTTTGATTTCCGGTGGACTTGGCTTGGGTTTGGCAACAACATTATTGCCCATTTTTAATACCATGGCTGGAAAATTGCTCACTACCAGCGCCTTATTCCAACCTACCATTATGATCGGCCTGGCTTCCATTTTGGTGTTAGCGGGTTTGATCGCGGGTAGTTATCCTGCGCTGGTGCTTTCTGGATTTCAAGCGGTGGACGTGTTGAAAGGGGATCAAATACGGGGTAGCGGCGGCTGGTTGCGGCGAGCTCTGGTGGTCACCCAATTTGCAGCTTCCTTGATGATGCTCATTGCGACTGGAGTCATTTATGACCAATTACAATTTTTAAAAAACAAGGATTTGGGCTTTAAAAAAGATCAAGTCCTGGTGTTGCGCCCTGACCCAGGCAGCACTCGCAGTTCGGAGGTAGTGGCTTTCCGCGATCTGTTGAAGCAAAATGCAGCTTTAAGCGCAGTTGCTACGGCATCCGTAACCCCAGGGATTGATGCTACTTTCAAAAATGTAGTGACCATTGAAGGCAATGAAGGTATGAAAGAAGTAGGCATTGACATTGCTGATGCTGACCAGTATTTTTTTAATGCCTTGGGAATTGAGGTCGTCAAAGGAAAAGGTTTTACAGGCCAATTGAGTGATACGCTCAACGCGGTGGTGGTCAACGAGGCCTTGGTCAAAAAGATGGGCTGGGCCGATCCAATTGGTAAAAAATTAAGGGCCTTTGGTGGGAATGACGCGCCCTTTGCGCAGGTGATTGGCGTAGTGAAAGATTACCATCAAAAATCGCTGTACAATCCCATTGAGCCTTTGATTTTTGTATACCGCCAGGCTGGGTTTGTAGTACATGCCCATGTTAATGCCCAAGATGTAGCTTCTGCCCTGAAAAGTGTAGAAAAAGACTGGAAGGCGGCTTTCCCTGCTCAGGAGTTTAAATACACGTTTTTGGATGATGAGTTCAATCAGCAGTTTTCAGCGGATCAAAAGCGGGGAACTTTGTTTTCGGTATTCTCTGGTCTGAGCATTTTTATTGCTTGTTTGGGCTTGTTGGGACTGGTGGCTTATACCACAGAACAGAGACGTCGGGAAATTGGCATTCGTAAAGTACTCGGCGCCGGACAAGGGCAAGTGGTGACCTTATTGGCGCGGCATTTTATCATTTTGGTCTTGGTGGCGGGAGTGATTGCCATACCCTTGGCAGCCTGGTTTTTGCAGGGCTGGCTCAAGGAATTCCCTTACCATACTGCGTTGCAGCCGCTTACTTTTATCGTCTCATTGTTGATTTTATTGGCTTTGACGATGGTGACGGTGAGTTTTCATACGATTCGGGCGGCTTTGGCGAACCCGGTGAAGTCGTTGAAGAGCGAGTAGAGGGACGCAAAGGATATTTTTAACCAAAGCGACATATTTACACAGAGGACACCAAGGCAGCACAAAGGACACAAAGTTAGACGTTGACGAGATTTACTACCCTGGATAATAAACTTGGTTGCATCGCTCTGTCAACGTCTCGCCTTTGTGTTCTTTGTGCTGCCTTGGTGCCCTTTGTGCTCATTTTTTCATTGTGATACTTGTAAATTTAAGTTGATTCATGTTTGTGAACCAATCAAAATACTCCAGGTTCTACCTAGTTCCCAGCTCCTGGACGGCGAGGTGGACTTTTCCGCCTGCTACTTGCCCCGGGGTTAACTGGTTTGGCCTTAATGGGAATTCTGGGACCCGGCGGAGTTGAATCATTGCGAACTCCGGTTTTCCCTGGAGCACTTGTCCTCGCCGTTGAAGTTCCAGGCTGTTTAACTTTGACACCAACCGGACGAGCCTTAACGTAGGGCGGTTCAGTATCGGGGCGCTCGGTGTAGTTTTTAGTGCGCAGCTTCTCCTGCCCGAAGGTAATTGTGGCCAGCAACGTGAACAGGCTTAACAAGAGCAAGATCTTTTTCATAAGGTTTGTGTGTTTTTGCTTAAAAATTACCTTACAAAACTGCTGGTAAAAAAAGACATACACCTCACCTAAACAGGTGATTTTACTTTTCCACGAATTTCCCACTCACTCCTTTTCCATGGTGGATGCCCCAATTTTCCACCCTATTGTTTTCGTAAACTTCCCAATCTTCTGCTGCTTTTGCCCAGCTTGTTCCACTATGACGACATAGTCACCCGGGGCTACGGGGTTGTCTGCGGCACGGCGTCTACCACCTGCGGCTGAAGCCCGGAAATTCCAGATGATCTCGTTCAGACCTGCTTTGGGCAAAACTTTCCAGCTCCGCACCAGGTTGCCATTGATGTCCTTGATGCTCACTTGTGTTGAATCGCTGGCATTGCGGGTGTAATAGCGGATGCAGAGCCCATTGGGTTCATTTGGCGTGCGGATGTGGCGATTCCCGTAGAGCTGATAATTCGCCAATTGGGTTCCTTCCAAACGCAGGGCTTTGGGTTCAAGGTCAAACAAATGGAAATTGGCATTGTCCAGTTCCGGTTTCCATTCTTGCAAGGAGCTTACGTCGGCCACAAAAACTCCTCGTCCGTAGGTGCCGACCACAAGGTCATTTTCACGGGGGTGGATCAGGAGGTCATGGACAGGCACACTTGGCGGCATATTGCTTTGGAAGTGCTGCCAGTTTTCGCCAGCATTCATGGAAATATACACGCCCTTGTCGTTACCTACATAGAGCAAAGCGGGATTCTTTGGGTCTTCGTAAATGACGTTTACAGGTTTATCGGGCAGGCCTTGGGTGATCCTTTTCCAGGTCAGGCCAAAATCGTTCGTTTTGAACACGTAAGGTTTAAAATCATCCACCCTAAAGCCTGTTTTGGTCACATATGCCGTGCCAGGCCGATGCGCGGAAGCGAATACCCGGCTCACCCACAATTCTTTAGGGCCGCCTACATCAATCAAAGCTGCTGTACTTTCTATCCAGGTTTTGCCATGGTCTTTGGTCACCCAGACCCGCCCATCATCGGTGCCTACCCAAATGACGCCGGCTTGCAGTGGCGATTCAGCAATGGTGGTGATGGTACAAAACTGGATATTG
>JAAFHQ010000211.1 GCA_013298445.1 Chitinophagales bacterium
TGATTTCCCCGCCGAAGAAGTGCCTAGGGAACAAAAGCAACCATTGACCAGCGATAAACAAGGCGCGATTGTAGACAATGGTGAAGTAGAAGAAAAAGTTAAACCCAGTACTAAAACGCCTAAAAATACAACTACAACTCCACCAAAAGTAGTGGAAAAACCAGCTGTTACTACCCCTGCTCCAGCCCCTGTTGGCGACAATGCGGGCATCATTGCAATTGGCTCCTTTAAAGACCAGGCCAATGTTGCCAAATTGGTAGAAAAAATCACAGCCGCAGGTTTGACACCTTATAAAACAGCCAATGGAGACCTCACCCGGGTCGGGGTACAATTCACCTACAGCACCCCCGCCGAACTCAATGCCATGCTCAGTACCGTGCGCAAGAAGTTTGATTCGGGCGCGATTATTATAAAAAGATAAGAGTTGAGAAAGTTGAGGAGGTTGAGAAGTTGAGGCTACCGCGAGCGACTTAGACACGACCTTGTCTAAGTCGCTCGCGGCAGCCTCAACTCCTCAACTTTCTCAACCTCCCTCAACCTTCTCAACCTCCCTCAACCTTACTTTCCATGATCAACCTTATCTCTGATACTGTAACCAAACCAACTCCCGGGATGCTACAAGCCATGTTGCAAGCCGAAGTAGGAGACGATGTGTTTGGCCAAGACCCTACCGTAAATGCCCTTGAGGCCAAAGCAGCGACTATGTTTGGCAAAGAAGCTGCGCTTTTTTGCCCATCAGGGACCATGACCAACCAAATTGCCATCAAAGTACACACCCAACCCCTGGATGAGGTCATTTGTGATGAGTACTCGCACATTTACCAGTACGAGGTAGGAGGTTATGCCTTTAATTCCGGAATTGGCGTCAATCTGATCAAAGGAACCAATGGCAAAATTACTGCTGAACAGGTAGCCGCGGCCATCAAACCCGTTTACGATTGGTTGCCCATTAGCAAGCTGGTGGTCTTGGAAAACACCTGCAATAAAGGTGGGGGCAGTTTTTATACTTTAGATGAAATCCGACCCATTCAGCAAGTTTGCCAGGAACGGGGTTTGGCCTTGCACCTGGATGGTGCGCGTATATTCAATGCCTTGGTTGAAACGGGTGAAAGTACACGGGCAGTGGGCGAAGTTTTTGACAGCATTTCCATTTGTTTGTCCAAAGGGCTGGGTGCCCCAGTTGGCTCATTGCTGATTGGTTCAAAAGTTTTTATTCGTCAGGCACGGCGGGTGCGGAAGGCCATGGGAGGTGGGATGCGCCAGGCTGGTTTTTTGGCTGCCGCAGGTATTTATGCACTCGATCATCAGGTATCACGTTTGAAGGAAGACAACGATCGGGCAAAACGTTTGGGCGAAGTTCTGTCTAGGCAACCTTATGTCGATAATGTTCGCCCAGTACAAAGCAATATTGTCATTTTTGACCTCAAAGCACCCTGGACCGCTGAAAGTTACCTGGCGCATTTGGCTGAGCGGGGCATTAGAATTACCCAGCGTAGAGGACGTTAACTTTCAACGTTTGCCGCCCCAAGCCCTCAAATTACGCATCATCGGCTGGTGCATTACGCAGGGAATTATGTTGTTAATTTTGATTGGAGTCTTCCTATCGGGAGGCGTATTTAAAAAGCAATGGCCTTGGATTTTTATTTTTAGCGCCTGGTTTTTACAGGCTTTGTACTTTTTCTGGATGGCACGCAAACGATTTTTCCGCGAAGGATATGCAGTGCGGGAAAAAGACATCATCCACACCAAAGGATACTGGCTGCGTACCCAACTTACTGTGCCTTACAACCGGGTTCAGCACGTTGAAATTGAGCAGGGACCTTTGGCACGGGCTTTTGGCCTTGGGGGGATCAGCGTGTATACCGCCGGAGATAGCGGTGGCGATTTAAGCATTTCAGGCATTGAATATAAGGAAGCGGAGCGCATCAAGCAATTTATCGCACAAAAAGTAGGGAGTGATGAGTGAAAGCAGCACCCCTTTTTATTTTCAGCCGAGTCGGCAATCGCCAGTGGCCATTCTGCTGATTTTGGCTCGCCTGATCCGCTCGTTGATTGGCCAGTTTTGGCCAGTGCTATTGCTGTTGTTGTTGCGGCGGCGCTCGGCCAATAGCAGTCAATTTTGGGTTTGGGTCGGTATTGGCATAACCATTCTTTCGGTGATTCGCTCTCTGGTGACTTATTTTCGCACGCGGTTTTACATCCATGAGGACGAGTTTATTTTGGAAAAAGGAGGTTTTACCCGTCGCCGCCTGAGTGTTCCGCTGGATAAAATTCAGACCATCACTTTTCAACAAACCTTTTTACACCGCCTCTTTAATGTCGTGAGTGTCGAAATGGACACCACGGGGGCAAAAGGCTCGGAGATTAGTCTCACTGCCTTGGATCGCGATAAGGCGACTGCGCTGCGTGAGTATTTGTTGCGCTGGAAAAAAGAAAACGTCAATGCGACACCAACGGATCAGGAAGCCGCAGTTGATATAGTACCCGAGGTAGAGTTACTGAAACTTGATTTGGGCGCACTCTTACGGATTGGTTTGAGCCAAAATCATTTGCGTTCTGCGGGTATTCTCTTCGGCTTACTGGCGAGTTTTGCCCGGGAAATTCAACCCATTTTGGGTAAATCCGCCTACAAATACCTGGAAGAAGAATGGGGTTTGACCTTTAATTTTTTCTGGACTTTTGCCCTTTGGATCATTGTATTCTTTTTACTCGTTTCTGTGATCGCCACCCTGGCTTTGACGATCGTTCGGTTTTACAACCTGCGGTTTGTCCAAACGGGTGATGGTTTTCGCCTGGAAGCTGGTTTATTTACCCGCAGAGAGCAGGCCGCCTATTTGCCCAAAATTCAATTCCTGCGTTGGAGTGCCAATCCGCTTCAGCGCATTTGGGGCATGTACAACCTGCGTTTTTACCAAGCCGCCGGTCACCAACTGAGGGGCAAACAAACCCTCCAGGTACCTGGTTCCTATCCTCATCAAATTGCTGCTGTCCAAGCCGCCTATTTTCCAGCACATGATCAGATGCGGTGGAAATGGTACCACCCACATCGATTGTATTTCCGCCAACGTTTGTTCATCCTGGGGTTTTTACCCTTGTTAGGTCTAATTTTAAAAACCAGCACTGATTTCAATTGGTTTTGGTTGATCATTACCTTGCTGTGGCTGCCCGCTACGGCCTGGTGGCAATGGAACTTGTTGTTGCGGAAACAATATGGGCTGAGTGAAGAAGGCCTGTGGGTGAAATCTGGTTTTTTTACCCAATCCCAAATATTACTGCTATGGTCCAATGTTCAGGGACTTGAAGTACAGCAAACCCTGGTAGAAAAACGTTACGAGATAGCAGACCTAACTTTTTATACAGCTTCTGGTGAGGTTGAAATCGAAAGCCTGCCGTTGTCAATGGTCAATTCCTTGCGGGATTATGTATTGGCTAAAATAGAGGTAGGGGCTGAGGAGGTTGAGAAGGTTGAGGAGTTGAGAAGTTGAGGAGTTGAGGCTACCGCAGCGATTTTGACAAGACATTTGTCAAAATCGCTGCGGTAGCCTCAACTCCTCAACTTCTCAACTCCCCAACTTATGAGTATTTTTTATTTCCTGTTTGGTTCTTTCCAGCCTTTTTTCTACCTTTAACAAGTTTTTTTGATACAACTATTGCCCATACTTCTCACTGAAAATCAAAGCTCAACACTGGAGAGCACCCTTCACATCCTCACGACGAACAGCTCGGGTTTGATCCTGGAGTTGAAAATTACTCGTTAAGTACCGCCTTGTTGAGCGAAACAAGACTAGCATTGTATTTTTTCAGCGGTAGCATACCGCACTATTTATAAATGTACTACTATGAGAAAATTTACATCCCATGACTATGCTTCTCCACGCATGAGTCGCCTCTGCTTTTTGTGGTTAATGGTGTCTGTATTTGGCTTGAGCCCTGCATTTGCTCAACGCAATTTGGCACTCTACAACCTCCCCGGCGTGCCGCAGTCCCAAACGATGAATGTTGGACGGATGCCTGACTACAATTTTCACCTGAGTTTGCCGCTGATTAGCAACATCAACCTGGGGGCAAGCAGCAGTGGTTTCTCCGCCAACGACATCAAAAACATCAATTTTGACGATCAAGGTGAAAATCCAGATGGCTCTTTTTTTGAAACGGATTTTTCCGATTTTACCAATCAAATTGGTCCTTACAACACGCTTGGCTTTGATTTTCATACCACCATCCTGGATGCGGGATTCCGATTGGGAAAAGGCTACATCGGCATTCAGGGCACTGAACACGTGCAGTCTTTTTTGGGGTATGCCGAATCCTTGTTTTCCACTTTTGACGAAATTCAGGGGCTTACGCCCGAAGATTTTGAAAACGGCCCCCGCCGCTACACGGTGAATGGCACTTTTTTGAATTTTAACCACCATCGGACTTTAGGTGCCAGCTACACCCACGAAATTATTCCGGGCAAACTCAGCGCCGGGCTGCGGGCCAAAATGGCGATTGGCATTGGCCGCGCCTGGACCCGCAATGAGAATTTTAGCATCGTTGGAGATTATCAACAAGGAATTCTCGGATTGGAAGGCAATGTAGGGCTGCTTTTGGCCGGATTACCTGCTGCCTTTGATTCTACCCAAGGCATTGGCACCTACCTAAAAGGGACGGGCAATCAAGGATTGGCCGTTGATTTGGGAGCCCAATACCGGGTCAACGATAAAATTGAAGTCTTTGCAAGTCTGGTCAATTTGGGCCAAATCGTCTGGAAAAATAACCTCACCGAATACGGCTATAGCACTAAATACCTCGATTTTTACGCCAATCAGCCAGAACAAGCTGAAGAAGCGTTGGGTCAGGTCATTGATTTTGTGACAACCCCTGAAAAGACCAAATACCTGGGGAAAATCAAGTCTCCCTTACCCATGTATGTCTATGCAGGAGGAAATTACCATTTTAATAAAACCTTCACCGCCGGAGCAATGGTCAACTTGGAGCGGATGGATGGTATCAATTATTGGAACTTTACCCTCAATGGTCGAGCCAATGTAGGCCGGGTACTGCAAGTAGGAGCAACCTTGGCGCAAGTGCAGGGCATCGGCTTTCAAGTGGGTGCTGGCGCTGCTGTTAACCTTGGTCCACTACAAATTTATGCTGCTTCGGACAATGTTGCTTCCGTTGTCAATCTGGGCAATGCCCGTAATGCTCAGCTCAATGTGGGGATCAACCTGGTCTTTGGACGGGGCAAAACCAAAACCGATGTGGCCATGCAGGACAGCACTTTGGCCGATGATACCCTGATTGCTTCAGTGGATTCAAGTGATCAAAAGAAGGAGAAGGTTCGACCAGAAAAAGTGAAAAAGGAAAAAACCACTGTGGCCAAAACCAAAGAACGGCCGGAACCAGTTGATAAACCAGTCAAAACAACTCCAGCGCCAGTTAGCACCCCCGTCGTTGTCGCTGCGCCAACGCTGCGTCCTTGGGTGAACTTGCGCGGCACAACCTACAATGCCAGCAGCAAAGAGCTGATGACCGGGGTAACCGTAGAACTCTACCAAAAACAAGCCGACCGGGAAATATTGGCTTTTGTCCGGGGCAACCCAGGTGTTGACATCCTGGCACCGATGGAACGCAACCGGGAGTACCGCGTAGTGGTGAAGAAAAATGGCTTTAAACCTACTGAAACCAATATATCTTTGGATGAATTGGCGGGTGTGGCAGAGTTGAAAAAAGATTTTTACCTCGAAGTCGCTCCAGTCGAACCACCCACTATAGTGAGTAAACCAGCAGAAAAGCCAGTGGAAAAACCAGCCGCATCTGCTGATTCCACGGCCAACAACAAGCCCGAGACTAAAGTTGCAACGGACCCTAAAAACAATGCCGTTGCTCCACAACCCAATAGCAATAAACTCCTGGTCTATATGGTGGTAACGAGTGCTGATTTAAAACCAACTGCTTCGGCTGATGGAGCTACGGTGATTAAAGTTGGTGCGGGATACCGGGTACAGATTTTGGAAAAAACCAATGCAGATTGGTGGTTGGTGAGCTTCCGGGGCTACAATGGGTATTTGCCTGCGAAGGCTTTGCGAGAAGAGAAATAATTTGAATGACGAATAGTTCGAGTGACGAATGACGAATTTTAGGTAACCCGATATTCGTCATTCGCCATTCGAATCATTCGTCATTAATTCTGCGGTTTCACCGTAGCGTTAAAATTGTGCATAAAGCTAAATCCCTGATGAGCAACTGCCAGGGTAATCGTCGTATTCTGAGCCGTCTCCGCATCAATCCTGAAGCGTACACGGAACCCATCCTCCAACACAGAGGGAACTGCAACTCCTTTGATCACATTGGTACTCCCTAAAGTTAGCGTAGCAGACACCTCCAGATTATTCAGCGCCAAAGGTGCCGTTTGTGGAGTCAAGGCTGGAGCAACGGGGAAAAACGAAAGTGGCGACCCATTCCACCAACTGCGGAATGCCGCAAAACGAGCAACATAGGTACCCACTAAAGCCGAGCCAGCATCTGTGTCGCGGATGTTGCGGTAACTCAGTTTGACCGGAATGGTATCCGTGAGGTTATGAGTGAACACATCATTAGCCGGAATTTTTGAAAAATCAGCCTCTACAATCCAGGTACGGTTGTTGGCTTTGTTGCCCAAATCACCCACAATCATGGCTTTGGGTAATACATTGGCAAACTGCAACAAACCAGCGACCAAAGCCGGATTGGAATTAAGCCGCAAACGGTATTCACCGGCTGTATTGATGTAGAAGAAAGAGCCGTTCAATGCACGAGCGAAGGCTACCAACAATCGCCCGTGTGCTTCCAGACTGCTGTAGGTCAGCCCCAATGTCTCAAACAAACATGGATAATAAGTTTTATAGTCCGTACCAGTACAAACTGCCGAAGGCCCTACCGTATTGACAGGTACCGAGCGCAAATTGCGCAAAGCCGTATTGAAGTCTTTGAAGAAGTTTTTATTGGCCAAAAGGGTAATGGCTACACTGCGCTTTTGATCGGCGTTAAGGGTGTTGAACAAAAACTGGGTGGTATCCCGGATTTTAGCCAACTGCAGCGCCAGGCTGGGCGTAGCCGGATTGAAATAATTGACATTGGGCGTTACCTCATCACGCAGATAGTTGGAGATAATGGCGTCTGCCGTTTGGCTACCCAAACCAGTCAGGGTGTCAATTTTGATGCTCAATAAGGTCCGTAGTGCATTGATGCGTACCTGATGGGTACCGACAGGCAAAGTACTTGGTGCAATAAAATAATAGGTGAGCCCGTCGACACCTTTCACAAAACGAATGGTATCGCCATCGCCACTGATGCCCACTACGATATCTGCTAAATAAACCGAATCCAACTTGAATTTGTCAAACTTGCCATTGGTGGTGGTCACAGTTAGTGAGTCGTACTCGGCAGGGTCTGGGTAAATGTCATCAAAACTCTCCAATTCACAAGAGGGCAATGAAAGGACAATAACGCCCAGTAGAAGTCCGGCGGTCCTTGAGCGTAGTCGAAAGGAGCCTAGCCGAAAGATGTTAGTAGTTTTCATTCTCAATGTATGTTTAACGATAAAAGTAGTAAAGTACACATTGGTCTTTTACGAGGAGAGTATAAAATAGCTTAGCCTTAAGCTCTTTATAGATTGTACATTTGTGAAGGATGGATGTAAAAATAGCATTTTTTTTTGAGATAGGACTAGAGGACTCCTTTTTCCACCAAAAATCCCCGCAACTGCTCCGAAGATTCAAAATGGACGGCTGGTAGCCCCACAGCCCAGGCACCCACTACATTTTTGTGGTTGTCATCGATGAACAAAGCCGTACTGCGCTCAATGTTATAACGATCCAAAATCAACTCATAAATCGCCGGATCGGGCTTGATTAATTTTTCATCACCTGAAACCAAAACGCCTTCAAACCAATGCATAAACGGGAAGATTTCTAGCGCATAGGGCCAGGTTTCATTCGACCAATTGGTAAGCGCATACACCCGGTGGCGACCATTTTTAAGGATTTCCTCCAAAATGGCCACGGTACCTTCCACCGCACCATTGAGCATTTCGGTCCAGCGGCCATAAAAGGCTCGGATTTCGCTCTCGTAGTGAGGGTGTTCACGCACCAATAACTCGGTCGCTTCGGCCAGGGTACGCCCGGCATCTTGTTGTTCATTCCAATGGCCAGTGGTGACTTCAGCTAAAAAACGTTCCATTTCGGCCTCGTCGGCAAAAATATTGCGGTAGAGGTAACGAGGATCCCAGTCGACCAGCACGCCGCCGAGGTCGAAAATGATGGTTTCAAAAGTAGATGGGTATTGCATTGAATGAGCGTTGTTGCTACCTAATTGGGAGTTTTGAACAATGGAATTTTCAAAGCGCAGCGTACCATCACCGCGAGTAGTATAGGGATGATTGCCGGGTGAAAAAGTTGTGGCGAAAATGGGAAAAAAATTAAAGTAAAGGCGCACAAGCCCCCAATGATCCACAGCCAAATCTTGCGCTTACCCCGCAAAGATCCCAGCGCGATGAAATACAAAGGGTTGGCCCAGAGTACATTCAGGTTGTATTTGGTAGCCAGGTGATCGGTGCCCAGCCAAAGGAACAACATCAAGGTGCCCGCAAAACCAATCAACACAAAAAACAATCGATCAAGGATGTTGACGAGCAATTTACGCTTTAAAAAACCAGCCCCTACCCAAAGCAACAT
>JAAFHQ010000197.1 GCA_013298445.1 Chitinophagales bacterium
TGTCAAATGCCGCTACGTTGGTTTTATCTGCAGCCGCAAAAAACGAGACGCAGTTTTTGCCAACCTACTGAACATGGGCATCGCGCAGGAGCAATTGGATGAGGTACACGCCCCGGCAGGTACCGACATCAATGCAAAAACCCCCCAAGAGGTGGCTATCAGTATTTTGGCAGAAATTATTCAGGAATACCGTACCAAAGAGGTATCTTTCGAATCCTTTTCGGCTCCCCTTGCTGCGGCTAAAACTGAAGCAACTGAGGACCCTCAAAGGCCCCAAATCATCACAAACCCCGTTTGTGGAATGCCCATTTCCCTGGGTATGGCCAAATACATTGTGGAACAAAACGGCGCGCCAATTTATTTTTGCTGCGATGGCTGCAAGATTAAATTTGATGCGGAACCGGAAAAATATTCAAAACAACTCAACTTATGACGCTCAGCGGAACCTACACCGTAAACGCTCCTGCCCAAACCATTTGGGACATGATGATGGATCCAGAAATCCTGGCGCGCATTACTCCCGCCATCACGAAACTGGAAAAAATCGATGACGAAAACTTCAAAGCCATCGCCGAAGTGAAAATCGGCCCGGTTGGCGGCTCTTTTTCGGGCAACCTCAAAATGGTGGACAAAGTAGAACCAAAGTCTTTCAAACTGATCATTCAACAAAACAGCAAAATCGGCAACGCCGCTGCAGAAGTCAACATGAACATGAATGCCCTTTCGGATACTCAAACCGAAGTGAGCTTCACCGGCGATGTGAAACTGTCCGGCATGTTGAACACCATGGGCGGCCGGGTGATTACGCCGGTAGCGAACATGTTGTCGAAGCAGTTTTTTGAAGCGCTGGAGAAGGAGGTGAATGGGTAGAACGCCCAGAAATTTCCCTGCTTTTTTGAAAAACAATCGAGCGATTGATTGCGGTGGTGTTCAATCGCTCGATTGTTTTACGGAAACACAGAATTACGTAGGCTCTAAAACCTGCGACCGTCGAGCCTGCTCCTTGTTTAATAATCAGAAAGCCATGCAAAGCTCCCCCCTTACATTTCATTTGGTTTTTCCACCGATTATGCAGTTCTTTGCACGAATGAACCTTTTTTATCCAAGCTTGTTTGGTAAAAGGTTCTAACAACATCAAGAGGGAATTGTAGGATATGAGCTTAGCAAAAAAAGTAAACCTGATCATTTATCGGTTCCGCGAGCGGGGCCTGGAAATCTTTCTGGTGAACGCACCCGATACGGAAGAATGGGCCATTCCTCAAAATCAAACCGAGGCCCCCAATTCCCTCATCAATGATGCAGACCGTTTTATTGAGCTGGACCCAATCCATGCAGAAAACGGTGCCAAAGAAGAAGCCTACGCCGTAGAAGGGGAGTGGCACGACATCCCTTCGCTCAAATCCATGCTCTACGAAGATGCAGTTCAGCTCAAGGACAAGCTCCAAAACGAGATGAACCAGGGGGCTTTTGTGGCTTTTAAAGAGGCCTTTAAAAAAGTGATGCCCCACCAATACGCCTTTCTGAAGGAGTTAAAAGACATTCTAACGGATCGGAACTCGGTGAAGGATTTGTAATCAGTTCCTTGCCTCAAAAGCCATACTCCGGCACCAGGCCAGGTAGTCTTTCATGTACAAACAGGATCGATTGATTTTATACTCCAATTGTTTGCTCATTACCTTGGGTAAATCACTCTCCGCTATTTTTTTTCCCAATTCTTCTCTTAGGTAAGTAATGCTGCTGATGTGTTGGGCGATGGCCGAATCACACTGTGCAGGAGCAGGTTCCTGTAATTTTTGTTTGGCTTGACGGTAATAAGTAGCTGCTTGATCCAGGTGTTTTTGCAAATTGTCCAATTGACTCATTTCAAAAGGTTGATCAGGGGGGAGAAGCTCCCGCAAACGGAAGCCCAGATTGTATACACTGGGGTCTTTTTTTTGGCTGAGTAGACGATCTTGGGCCGTCTGTAAACGATTACTAAGTGTGGATACTTTATTTTTGACAGCAGGATCAATTGACTGCGTTGTCCAATCTTGCCCCTTTGTCAATGCTGTAGCTAAAAAATCCAGCTGACTTTCAAGTGCGGTGGAATCCAGCATCTCGGCCCATTCCGGCTGTTTTTTTTCCAACTTGGCCCAATGCCGTTCCGTTTTGTTGAGCCAGTTTAAGGCGCTGCGATCAGGGGAGCAGGCGACGAGAATGCTCAGGCATAACCCGCCCAGGATTAAAGGTGTTTTGGAGGATTTCATAGGTTGTTAACGCGAAGTTTACTAAACTTTTAAAGTTTAGTAAACGTAATTAGTGCATTTCCATGCGATGCCTGGCCAATAGGGCACAAATGGCCAGTTGTTCTTCGGGAGTCAAGTTGCTGTTGTCGATCACAATGGCCTCCGGTGACCTCATCAGGGGGCTGTCAGATCGGGTAGAATCAATGTAATCACGCTCGTAGAGGTTGTGCAGGATGTCTTCGTAATCCACGATATGCCCTTGCTCAAACAGTTGCAATTGCCTTCGTTCCACTCGCCGTTGAACGGTGGCGGTCAGGAAAATTTTGAGAGCAGCGTGGGGAAATACGACGGTGCCAATGTCTCGCCCATCCATCACTACGCCGTGGTTTTTGGCCAGTTCGCGTTGGCGTTGTACCATTTTGCGCCGAACTTCGGGAATGGTGGCTACCGGGCTTACTTTGGCGGCTACGTCCATCTCCCGAATCCGATCTTCTACATCGCGCCCATTGAGGATGGTTCGATTGCCCGCGTCGGCCAGCATGAAGCTCACCTCAACCTGACTCAGGTGTTGCTGAATCATTGCGTGGTCGTACAGATCCACCTGGTTTTCTAAAAAAAAGAGGGTAACGGCCCGGTACATGGCCCCGGAATCGATATAGATGTAGCCCAACTCGCGGGCCAGGGCACGAGCCAAGGTGCTTTTTCCACAGGATGAATGACCGTCGATGGCTATTTGAAACATGGCAACACTCAACTTTTCTAGGCTAAAACACAAAAAAGCCCCGCTGTTGGGCGGGGCCTCTATGTCGTGGTTGATACGGGTGGACCCGAATCAATCAATACTCATCATCATTGAAGAGGAAGTCATCCTTTTTGGGATAATCGGGCCAAATGTCCTCAATACTTTCGTACAGTTCTTCACCGTCGTCCTCCATAAGTTGCAAATTCTCAATGACATCCAAAGGAGCGCCAGAGCGAATCGCAAAGTCAATCAACTCATCGCGAGTAGCCGGATATGGTGCATCTTCAAGGTGAGACGCAAGGTCTAATGTCCAGTACATATTGATTTCAAAATTTAAATGAATGCCATATTAGAGCAAATAATCCCAGAATCACGGTAAGAAATTGTTCAAGTTTTTGAATTAGAAACCTAAACAAGATCAAAAGTTGGGCAAAAGAACTAAAAATTTTGGAGGATTAATTGAATTGCCCCAAAATTTCGTATTCCTGGCCGATAAATTCTTCCGGCAAGCGTCCAATTTCTGCAGAATTGGCGGGGCCCGTCGGGTCACAAAAGTAATATTTTCGTCCCTGATATTCAATAGCATCCCCATCAAATTCGGGGATTGAGACCGCAATGGTCAAATGATCAGGAAATCCAATAATCAACATAGGCCAACCCAGCAGTTCTTTTACCAGGGCGTAGTACAGTGCGGAGCGATCTTCACAATCGGAATAAGGGTAATGGAACAATTCGTCCGGAACCATTGGTTTGCTTCGACCAAAATATTCCTTGTCCTCTTTGTACTTGAAACAAGAACGGGTAAACACCGTCAATAGTTCCAAGGCTTCCATCCCACTTTTTCCCTTAATCAGTTGGGTCAGTTGAGGCAACAAACTGCTGCGCAAAACTTCCGACATGGGTGCCTTTAGGTATTCTCTTTCGTCAATCAGGGGGTGGCGTTCCAACATGCGCACCAAATTGCGATCGAAATTGACCTCCAGGCTGTAATTTTGCCCTTTGTAGGTAAATCCCAGCGACTTTTTTTCCACTTGAGGGTTTAGTCCGGGAAGTGCACCTAAACCAAAGACAAAAGATTTTCCATTTGGTTTCGCGGCGAAGTCAAGCAAAAAAACGCCTTCTTCATCCGCTTTGGTATTGCTTGCACTCAAATTGACAAAAGTACGGCCTCGATCTTCAATCAAGGGTGCTTCATATATCTCATTGGTGGTATAAACACATACAAAGACGCGCTGCTCCCGAAAAGTCACACGGGTATCAAAACCACTTTCAGACATACAAAACCACAGGAGTAAATTCTTTTCAGCATTGGAACGCCCATTGAAGATTTGTTCCGTTGCGTTGCGTAGCATTTCGTAATACAACCAATCACTGAGCGTAAGGGTATTCCGTTGATTTTTTAAATCATTCAACAGCAATTGATACGCAGTGCGTTGCAACGAAGCATAATAATTTTTGATGTTTTTTCCTTCGATGACCGGCTTGGGTACCTGAAGTAAGTCAGCATTGTAGCTGAGGCGAACTTTTTCACTATAAAAATTGAACTCTACGGTGCGAACCTCTGCCACAGTGAAGGAATGGCTAAACAACAGGGCAAGAAGGGAGTATAGGTATAGGATAGGGCGCACAGTTCATGGGTTTTATAGATGGGGCAGATTGTAGGGTTCGGATTGCGCAAAGTTTGCTCCGAACCCTACAAACCCTTATAAAATCATCATAGAATCTCCATAACTAAAGAAGCGGTACTCTTCTTTTACAGCTTCTTCATAAGCCTGCATCACCAGTTCGTAGCCGCCAAAAGCACAAATCATAATCAACAAACTGGATTTGGGCAAATGGAAGTTGGTGATCATCGAATCCGCAATGCTAAAGTCGTAAGGCGGATAGATGAATTTATTGGTCCAACCTTCGGCTGGTTTGAGCAAACCTTCAGCGGATACCGCCGATTCAATGGCCCGCATGGAAGTGGTCCCTACTGCGCAAATGTGGTGATTGCCTTCCTTGGCTTTATTGACCAAATCAACCGAAACAGCCGGAATACGGAAATACTCAGCGTCCATTTTGTGTTTGGAAAGGTCTTCCACATCAATGCTGCGGAAAGTCCCCAAGCCAACGTGCAAGGTCAATTCAGCAAAGTCTACCCCCTTGATTTCCAAACGTTTCATTAACTCCCGACTAAAGTGCAAACCCGCAGTAGGAGCTGCAACCGCGCCAATTTCTTTGGCATAAACGGTTTGGTAACGATCGCGGTCGATGTCTTCGGCAGCCCGAACGATGTATTTGGGTAAAGGTGTGTTGCCTAGGGTAGCGAGTTCTTTTTGGAATTCATCGTCGGTACCTTCGTACAAAAAACGGATGGTACGGCCCCTTGAAGTGGTGTTGTCCACTACTTCGGCTACCAGAATATCATTGTCGTTGTCATCGCTGAAATACAACTTGTTGCCTACCCGAATTTTACGGGCTGGATCGACCAATACATCCCAAAGGCGGGATTCGTTGTTGAGTTCCCGAAGCAGAAACACTTCAATTTTGGCACCCGTTTTTTCTTTGCGCCCATACAAACGAGCAGGAAAAACCTTGGTGTTGTTGAAGACCATTACATCGCCCTCGTCGAAATAAGTCAAAATGTCTTTAAAAACCTTGTGCTCAATGGTACCAGTTTTCCGGTTGATGACCATCATGCGGGCCTCATGGCGGTTATCGGCGGGGTATTGTGCAATCAGTTTTTTGGGTAGTTCGTACGTGAATTGAGAAAGTTTGGTCCTCATCTCTACAGTTTGGTTTTCCTTTTAGTGGTCAAAGATAAAAAGCACAAAGATAGTAACATTGTTCGGAATACATCAGTTTGAAAAAAAATTTACTTTATTCAAATTGAGTCAAAACACCATACATGAAACGTTCAACCGGAAAAAATAGTTGTTGATCGATTGAAAATGGTGCATTGAAGGGCATTGCCTATGTTTGTACAAATAATAAGCACTGATTATGGGCATCGTTTTACGAATCATTTACGAGAGTGTGGTACAGGCCTTGGGACAACTCAATTCTAACCGCCTGCGTAGCTTTTTGTCCTTACTGGGGATTACCATCGGTATCTTTTGCATCATTGGCGTTTTTTCAGCGGTTGATTCGCTGGAAGACAATGTGCGGGGCAGTTTAGCCAAGTTGGGCGACGATGTCATTTACATCCAAAAAATCTCCTGGTCGGAAAACCCGGACAACTGGTTCAAATACCTGCGCCGCCCCAATGTCGATTATGAAGATTACGAGGTGGTCAAAGCAAAAGTTAAGTCGGCCCAATTGGCCACCTATTATGTGGGTATTGGCCAAAGAACGGTCAAATACCAAAAGTCAAGTGCTGACCGAGCCTATATGTTGGGGGTTACCGATGAGTTTTCAGAGATGTTCAAACTCAATTACGAGATGGGGCGGTTTTTCTCCCCCAACGAATACCACTACGGTGCCAACAAATGTGTGCTGGGTTTTAAGGTGGCCGAAGCCGTTTTTGGTAGCTTGGACCCCGTTGGGAAATCCGTTAAAATCAATGGCCGGAAGTATGAGGTCATCGGGGTTATTGAAAAATCTGGCGAAAGTATCATCAACGTCATGAATTTCGATGAGGTGATTTTGGTCTCCTACGAGTTAGCCCGCAAAATCGCCAACCTCAAATCAAACGACCTCTTTAGCGATGTATCCATTTGTTTAAAAGCCGCCGAAGGGGTATCTGTTGAACAAATGAAGGATGAGGTGACCGGGAAATTACGCGCGCATCGCCGCCTAAGGCCCAAACAAGACGATAACTTTTCGCTGAACCAATTGTCCATCATCTCCAATTTCCTGAGTGGCTTTTTCAACGTACTCAATATCCTGGGGATTTTTATTGGCGGTTTTGCCATCCTGGTGGGCATGTTTAGTGTAGCCAATATCATGTTCGTTTCCGTCAAAGAGCGCACCCGGTTGATTGGTATTAAAAAAGCCCTGGGGGCCAAACGCTACATCATCCTGATGGAGTTTTTGATTGAATCAATCATTTTGTGTATCCTAGGCGGGATTGCTGGATTGTTGTTGGTCATGGTAGCCATGTATGGCTTGTCCCAAATCTCAGACTCCTTCAAATTGTTCCTTTCGGTTAACAATGCTGCTTTGGGTATCATCCTTTCCACGGTCATCGGGGTATTGGCGGGCATGATCCCGGCTATGCAAGCTTCGAGGATGGATCCGGTGGAGGCGATGCGGAAATAGGTTGAGAAAAAGTTGAGAAAGTTTAGGAAGGTTGAGAAGGTTTAGGCTACCGCAGTGATTTTGACAAGGACAGTGTCTAAGTCACTGCGGTAGCCTAAACCTTCTCAACCTCCCTAAACCTTCTCAACCCCAAAAAGAATTTGTGTTCCTAATCTAAAAAAACTGCATCTTTGCGTAGAATTTTGATTTCTATTGTCAAGTAAACAAATTAACGTTGAATTTCACTGATTTTGGCCTACATCCCGACTTGTTAGATGGCATCGATGCGATGAACTATAAGACGGCCACCCCAATCCAAGAAAAAGCAATTCCTGTCATCCTGGAGGGTAAAGACCTCATAGGAATAGCCCAAACGGGCACTGGCAAAACTGCCGCTTTCATCCTTCCTGTAATAAACGAGATCATCGAATCCGGAGTAGCGAACAGCACTCAGGCGCTCGTCATTGTGCCTACCCGTGAGTTGGCAGTACAAATTGATCAAGTGATTGAGGCGTACTCGTACTTTACCGGGGTCTCTTCCATTGCCATTTATGGCGGTGGAGACGGCAAAGAATTTGCACAGGAAAAAAATGCCTTTGTCAGCGGTGTCGACATTGTGATCGCTACGCCTGGCCGTTTGATTTCCCACCTCAACATGGGATATGTCAATTTTTCCAAACTCCGTTTCCTAGTCCTGGACGAAGCCGACCGCATGCTGGACATGGGTTTCCAACCCGACCTGATGCGCATCATCGCTAAAATACCAGCCAAACGCCAGAACTTGCTGTTTTCAGCCACCATGCCCGACGGTGTGATGAAACTGGCGCGGACGCTGATGAACAGCCAACCGATCACGATCAGTATTGCCCTGTCCAAACCCGCCGAGGGAGTTACCCAACGAGCTTATGTGGTGTATGAAGAGCAAAAACTGGCCCTGGTCACCGACTTGCTCAAAGACCGCAGAGGCCAACGGATTGTGGTGTTCTGCTCTTCCAAAGCTTCGGTGAGTTCCTTATACAGCAAATTGCAGCGCAAGAACCTCTCCGTAGGTCAGATGAGCAGCGACGTGGAACAAGACCAGCGCGAAGAAACCATGTTGGCGTTCAAAAACAGCAAAATTGACATCATCGTTGCCACCGATGTAATCAGCCGCGGCATTGACGTGGACGGCATCGACCTGGTGGTCAATTACGATGTGCCCCGCGACCCCGAGGATTACGTACACCGCGTAGGACGTACTGCCCGTGCTGAGCGCAAGGGCGAAGCCATTACACTGGTATCGCCGATGGACCAGCACCGTTTCCGTCGGATTGAAAAATTGATTGATAAAGACATCGAAAAACTGACTCCTCCCAAAAACCTGGGGGATGGTCCAGAATATTCACCGAATGCACGCCGGGGCAAAAGCACCGGACCTCACTCGCACCGCCCTGCAGGTGGTCATGGGCAGCATGGTCGGAAAAATCCGGCAGCACCTGGGAATAGAGAAGGTGGCAATAGTGGCCAACGCAAAAAGAAACCAGGAGGAAACAACCGCTGGGGTAAGCCGAAACCGACAGGGGAACGGACTGAGCCGGGGAGAGATGGGGTGCAGTAGAAGAAATTACTGACCTCATTTAAATACTTAGCCCATTGAAAAGGATATTCTCAATGGGCTATTCTATTTTATAAATGAAAAGTATTGGCTGACACTATT
>JAAFHQ010000198.1 GCA_013298445.1 Chitinophagales bacterium
TTAAAATAGTTATTCTAAAAAGCATCCGACATGAAAAAAGTGATGATCAGCGCCTTGCTTTTGCTGGGACAATTGAGCTTATGGGCACAAAACAATCCAACCATGACCACCACCCTACCCTACCGTGAAATTCCTGCTTATCCCGAAAGTTATAGCGCCGAAAGTGTAGTGGCCCGGATGATCGATGGGCTCGGTTTCCGTTTTTACTGGGCTACCGAAGGTTTACGGCCGGAAGACCTGGCTTTTCGCCCCAGCACTGAAGCACGGACGACTGAAGAAACCATCGACCATATTCTTGGGCTTTCAACGATGATTCTCAATGCCATGAAAAATCAAATCAATGTGCGAAGTGGGGAAGAAACATCAGCGCTTACCTTTGAAGTCAAAAGAAAAAAGACTCTGGAGATTTTGAAAGAGGCCAGCGATTTGCTCAAACAGGCGGATACCAAACTTGAAGACCATAAAATTATGTCACAATTTGGTACCAATAAAAGTGAATGGCCGTTTTGGAACCTGATCAATGGCCCAATTTCAGATGCCTTGTGGCATGTTGGACAAGTAGTGACATTTCGGCGCTCCTCGGGCAATCCATTTAATAGCAAGGCGAATGTATTGACGGGAAAAGTGCGGGAGTAGATAGCAAGTGGCTAAGGTATTTCTTGGGTGTCTCAAGTTTCTTAGGTGGTGAAACAATGTTTTTCTTTTTCATCATCTAAGAAACTTAAGGCACTAAAGGGGCACCTTAGGCCGCCAATTTATACCATTGTAAAATCGCCTTAGCGGGTTTTTCAGAAGTGACATGGATATCGTGGGTCTCCTCCAGTTGCATGGTGATGAAGTCCCCTTCCCCGAGTCGTACCGTCCGCGTTTCACCTGTTTTATTGGTAATGTAACAGACACAGGAGCCCTCCAAAATCATAAAACTTTCCAAAAGATCGTGGTGTACTTCTTCGGGAACAAATTCTTTGACCCAAATGACGAACAAGTCGCGTTGTTCATTGGATTCCAGAGGGTGCATGTGAATGTCCTCAAAATCAGCGGGAGGTTCAATTCCAGACACTGCTTCACTCCATTCCAGCCATTTGGATTCCTCATTCAACAGTGGGAGTTCATTAACATCTAATTGCTGATGATTGGCCCTTTGCTCATTTAAGCCCTTGATTTTATCTAAAATGGCATGCCGCAATGCCGCAGGTGGTGCCACGGAATGGGTTTCTGCAAGAAGGATCAGGGCATCTTCCGTTTGATTGACTGTATTTTCGTCGATTGGAGGAACAGAAGCATCAAAAAGCCACTCACCTATTTCCTGATTTGTGATGTCGTGCTGTTTTTTCAATGGTTATGTCAAGTTGTGTTGATGCGAAAAAAAAGTCCTTAGGGTGTTTAGGGCCAGACGTGCACGGGACTTCACAGTGCCGAGCGGGATATTGAAATTGTCTGCAATCTCCTGTTGGGTATAGCCATCAAAATACATCCACTCGATGATTTGTCGGCTGGATTCGGGAAGTTTTTTCACCAACTGGGCCAAACCTATGGTTTCGTCCGCAGTTTGGACGGCATGGTTTAAGCCAATCGAATGTACGAGATTTTCAAGCGGTTGGTTTTTTTGCTTTTGAGAAAAATATTTAGAGCGGGTAAAATCGATGGCCTGATTGCGGGCAATGTTGATCAACCAGGTAGCAAAACGCCCTTTGGAAGGGTCATATTGGTTGATGTTTTGCCAGATTTTCACAAAACAGTCCTGCAAGAGATGCTCTACCTCGCGCTGGTCATTGACAATGCGGTGCAGGATTCCAAACAGCATGGCGGAATACCGATCGTACAGTACGCCGAAAGCCTGTTCATTGCCTTGCTTGAGCAATTTTACCAGATCCGTTTCGTCTCCAAATTGCACTTTACTTGTCATTGATTTACACAAAACTAGAAAAAAAGCACAACCAACAATCCAAAAATAAAGCTAAATCGTATGTTAGTTTAATTTTATTTTCTTGCATAAAACACCTTTCTCATCTATGTCTAGTTATCATTTTGTGACCCGTTGGGAATTGCCCACCACTTGCGAAGAAGTATACCGTACCCTCGAAGACGCCGAAGATCTGGTCCGTTGGTGGCCCAGTGTGTACCTGGATGCCAAAATTCTGGAAAAAGGCCAACCCGGTGGGGTCGGGAAGGTAGTAGAGTTGTATACCAAAGGTTGGTTGCCCTATACCCTACGCTGGAAATTTCGGGTGCTCCAAACCGATTTCCCCAATGGTTATTCCTTGGAAGCCATTGGAGATTTTGTAGGTCAGGGAGTCTGGGCTTTTAAACAAATTTCGCCCGAAGTTTGTGAGGTGGTGTACGACTGGCGAATCCGCGCAGAAAAGCCTTTCTTGAAGTTGATGACTCCCTTGTTGCGGCCCATTTTTTCAGCCAATCACCTTTGGGCGATGCGTCAAGGTGAAAAAAGTATTCGTTTGGAATTGATGCGCCGCCAGGCCAAATCGGAGGAGGAAATGGCTGGAATAAGCCCACCTCCAGGGCCAATCTTTCCTCACAATGTATTGAACAACAAAATTTTAGGCTAAACACCTAAGATAGTACCCTCAAGCATGAGTCATCCCGAATTTTTGGGATGACTCATGTTTATTGCAAATAGCCTACCACACCTTAACTAAAGCCAATTCAAAATAAAAAGGCAAAGTAGGGTTATCCCGGAAATTTCGGGCATACACTTTCCCCAAACGCAACGATACGAGCTGCTTTCCCAAAGAATGGCCCACATTAGCACCAAATTTGAAATTCCCCCCAGTGGAACCAATCCAGCCTTCATAGATGCCCGGATAATTTTCCTTCAAAGAACCTTGTTTGAGTTTGCTGGCTAGGGTATGATCCACTCCGGCTTCGACAGCCAGAAACCATTTGGGGCGGTAGTAGCCCAATGAAGTATTTAGCTCAAGACCAACATTGAGTATTTTTGCAATATTGGAGGCATAAGTCCGTACAATCATTCCGGGCTTAAGGCTTAGAGCAAAGTCCCCTCCCTGCCATACCCGGCGTTGATAGGCCAGGCGTAATTTCCAATCGTCTAGTATATTCGTTCCAAAAGGGGCCGAAAATTCGGCGCTGATGAAAGCAGGTTCTATTTTAGCCAAACGGTACCCATAAGCTACTCCCAATATAGTGGCATAATCTGCACCAAATTTGGCAGCAATAAAATGTTGTTGATCTTTCTGCAATTGGCCCCAGTGCAGATCCTGGCCAGCAACTGTATTGCAGGCCAGGCCCAAGGCGGCGATAAAGACAATAAGTTGCGTTTTCATTTCAATTCTTTGAGATAAGTTAAGGATTTTTCCATGATTTCGGGCCAGGCGAAATGGAACATTTCATGCCCACAAGCTTTGATTTCTTCCAATTGGGCATAGGGGTAAACCCCTGACACTTTTTGTGCCCAAGGCAACTGATAAGCCCGGTTGAGTTCACTGTACAGGAACAATACCTTGGGTTTGTAGGCTTTTAGTTGAGTCGTAAAATCGAACCCCACTTGCTCCGCATTGTCGATCAGCGCATTAAAAGCCACTGCGCCATTGCGCCAAAAGGGATAAGGCCCAGCATTGCCGATGGTATTGCCTGGCGCATTTTCAAAACTGGCAAAAAAAGAAGCCTTGTAGTCCAGAATTTCCTGTTCTTCCCTGCCTGAAAAAATCTGCTCGGGATACACTGCGTCGTTCAGTGCTTCTGAAAAAAATTTGATCTTGTTTGATCGGCTCAGGTAGTCTTCCGTCTGCGGCCAGGTCAAACCACCGGGCTCGGCCAAAACTGCCCCTTTGATTTCCTCTGGGTTTTGATTGATGTACGCGGTTGCCAGCATGGCCCCCCAGGAATGCCCCATGAGAAAAACCTTTTGACTGGGGCTTTTTTTGAAGTGCTGGATGAGTTGATCCAAATCTTCGATCATGAGTTGGATCGCATCAGCCCCTTCAAACTGGCTACGCGGCACCCGCTGAGATAGTCCAGTACCCCGCTGATCGTAAAAAATGACAAAAAAGCCTTCATTGGACATCGCTTTGGCTGGGAGCAGTGACCGATAGTCCCCGCCGGGTCCGCCGTGAATCAAAACCAATAATGGATCGCTGGGTTTTCCATAGGTTTCTACGTGTAATAAGGTGCCGTTGATGGCCAGCGAGGGCAGAGTTGGATCCTGGTCTACAGTTTTGGGCACCAAAAGTCCAGGGGTGCTGGGGTCTTCCAGTTGGCAGGAAAACACCCCCAACAAAAACAGGGTAAACAATAGTCGAGTTCGATGTAGGAGCATCCCTTGCGGATGCCCAAAAAAAAGTGATCGTGTCATAATGAAAGTAGTTTTCGACAAAGAAAAACCACTTTGGGAGGGTAAGCGTCGCTGCGGGTAAGGGCGAACAGTTTACCCGTCCGCGCTTACAAGGGCACGCCAAAAAGGCTTGCAAATCAAGGTTTTACCAAAGAAAAAAATTCAGAGGGCGTCTCTCCGGTGACCGCTTTAAAATACTTATTGAAGGTCGATTTAGCGTTAAACCCACATTCAAAGGCCAGTGCCAAGAGGGAATAATGTTGTTTGTCGGGCTGAGTCGCCAAACGAAGAAAAGCTTCTACCCGCAAAGTGTTGATGTAGGTGTAAAAGTTTGTTCCCACTTTTTCATTGATTACCTGTGAGAGGTAGTTGGGGTGAACGTTCAACAGTTCAGCCAGTTCCCCCATACTGAGTTCGGGATTTCTGTACACTTCCTGCTTTTGCATCAATTGTGTCAACTGTTCAAAAAGGATATCGGATTGGCTTGCACTCAGTCCCGATTTGGCATAGCGGGGCAAGTTGGATGCGGGCGAAACAGGTAATGGATCTGATGCAAAATTGCCCACAAAAACGGGCACCTGGTTGATGCCCAAAATGCCAATCAAACAAACCAGTGTAGTAACCCCACCAAAAATGACCTGATCATCAAAAAAGAGGACCAAAATCCAAATCCCTGCGAGTCCCAGTGAAAGGTATTTTAGCCATTGCAAATGTTGAGATTTGACGACATTTGGCTTTTGCGAAGGGTCCTTTTGGCTAGCCCGCATCAATCTGAAAGACCAGAGCACATAAACAAAGCCGGAAACCACAATGAGGGAGAGCTGAGTCAGCATGTACCACTCGTAGCCAGCCCCTTGATGGAGGAAAACCTGGATTTTTTCAGCAGCAGGCAATTGATAAAAAGGGATAGCCAATGCAGTTAATACAACAAAGGGAACGAAGTGCGGTAGCACATACCCCCAATTCAATTTCGTTTGCCCCAGCAAAGCCAGTACATAAAAGTGAAGCATAAGTCCATGCAAAAGTGGAAGGGCAAAACCAACTCCTAGTAAATGAGGATAAGTGTAGGAAACTTTGCTCACATCCAGGTAATTACTGCCCTGATGCAAGGCCATAATGAACATCCAAATACACAAAATCTGGTCAGCGGTAGCTTTATCTTTTTTCAATAAAAGCAGCAGGGCAAGAAAACAGGAGAGGATAATCCCAGTGAGGTACAACATGGTCATTGGTGTTTTAAATACCAATAAGGGATGTAAAACAATAGGATTTACCCTCACAGCCAAACGGTAATCCTTCAAAAATATACCACATTTAGCCCGATATAAAAAATCATATCGGGCTAAATCTCCCCAAAAAAGCCACTTTTAGCCCGATATGAAAAAAATCATCATTCGATCCACGGTTAATTTTTTCCACCATCAACCGAAAAGTCTAACATTTTGAGCAGATAATCCCATTAAGGCACAACCAGACAATTGATGTTTTTGTATACTTTCCATCGTTAGTTTACCCCCATCACCAAATCCTAAATCAGTTTTTTCAACGATGAACCCAATCATTACCCGCCCTGCTACGGTAGAAGACCTGGACACTCTCCTTCAATTCGAACAAGTCATTGTAACCGCCGAACGGCCCTTCGACCCTACTTTAAAAGCCGGAGAAATTCATTATTACGATTTGAAAGCCTTGATTTTAGCCCCCGATTCAGAGGTGATCGTAGCGACCTCTGGCTCTGAAACTGTAGGCTCCGGTTATGCCCAGATTCGGTTGGCCAAAGACTACAATGCACATGAACGTTTTGCCTACCTGGGCTTCATGTACGTCAAACCCGAGTTTCGGGGCCGCGGCGTCAATGGCCTCGTGCTGGAGGCTTTAACCACCTGGATCAAAAGCCAAGGTATCTCTGAAATCCGCCTGGAAGTATACGCCGAAAACGAAGCGGCGAAAAAGGCGTATGAAAAAGCGGGGTTTACGCCCAACCTATTGGAAATGCGGCGGAGTTTGGAGGAAATGGTTAAAATGTAGAAATTACCCAATTATTGTACCTATTGCAAGCAATAAAATCACCCACACCAATGGCAAACAGCACGAAATTGAGCAAAATTCAGGACGCAATGTTCCAGGAAATCCAGGATCATCAACTCTTCACAAGTGCCCAATCTTACGCCTTCCAATACCTTGATGAGGTCTTCGATCGAAATGTTTATCCTACCGAGGAGGCGCTGAATAAGCTGCAACATTTTGAAGAGGACATGCCCTTTTCATCAGGAAATGTGCAGGAAATCTTGGACAGTCTGCATCACTACGGCTCACCTGCCACGCTTCCCACGCTCGGAGGTCGCTATTTTGGTTTTGTAACTGGCAGCTCCATCCCCGCTACTTTGGCAGTGAAAGGCTTAAGCGATTTTTGGGACCAAAACTCCGCGATGGAGGTTTTGTCACCCATTTCTGCCAAGCTCGAAACAGTAGTAGAAAATTGGTTGTGCGAACTGCTGAGCTTGCCCCAACATACCGTCGCAGGTTTTGTCAGTGGTTCTTCGATGGCCATTTATTGTGGGCTTGCAGCGGCTCGCTGGCGGCTTTTTCAAAAAAACGGCTGGGATGTCAACGAACAAGGCATGAATGGCGCGCCTAAAGTGCGGGTAGTTACGGGCAAACATACCCACTCCACGGTGCTGAAAGCGATCCAGTTGCTTGGGTTCGGCAAAGCCAACATCGAATGGGCGGAGGTAGATGAACAGGGCCGGATTATTCTCGAAAGTATGCCCGCGTTGGACAGCAACACCCTGGTCATCCTCCAGGCGGGCAATGTCAACTCTGGTTCTTTTGACCCCATTGAAGAAATATGCCAAAAAGCGCATGAAGTTGGTGCCTGGGTTCACATTGACGGGGCTTTTGGCCTTTGGGCAGCTGCTGCCGAACGGTTTCAATATTTGACAAAAGGTATGGAACTGGCCCAATCCTGGTCGGCAGATGGACACAAAACACTCAATACGCCTTACGATTGTGGGATCATCCTGTGTCAGGATAAAGAAGCACTGGTTTCAGCCCTGCACATGAGTGGTGCCTATATTGTGGAAGGCAAGCGGGATGGCATGTATTATACGCCTGAAATGAGTCGCCGCGCCAGGGTGATTGAACTTTGGGCAACGCTGAAGTACCTGGGGAAAAGTGGGGTGGATGAATTGGTCACTAATTTACACGAGCGCGCCGTGCAGTTTGCCCAAAACCTGGGCGATCAAGGCTTTGAAGTGCTCAATGATGTAGTATTCAATCAGGTTTTGATTGCCTGCGGCGAGGACGAAATGACGGAAAAGGTTTTGAAAAACCTGCAAGAACTCCGCGTATGTTGGTGCGGAGGCTCCCAATGGCATGGCAGAAAAGTAATTCGCATCAGTGTTTGTTCCTGGGCAACTACGCCGGAGGATGTGGATTTGTGTGTGGCCAGTTTTGTAAAAGCGAGGGCACTGGCCACAGCGCCGGAACTTGCTGAGATTTAAAATATGAACCCAAGATGGAAAAACTGGATAACCTCGTTTGGCATTGTCTGAGCGAAACCCATCGGGATTTAGCCCTGGATTATGGCTCCCTGAAATGTTATCACCCTGATTTTTGTCCATTTGGAGCTTTTATCGGCAATGATGACTTGAGTGTTCAACTGATGGATCACACAAATGTGGCCGGGCCATTTTTCGTGATTGGCCATAAACCCCAGTTTTCAAATGGAGTCAACTTCAAGGGAGAATTGCTTTGTGTACAAATGATCCTCGAAAATCCCATTGATCGGCCCGCTCAGGAAGAAATTATTCCCTTGAACGGTCAATACGAAGACGAGCTATTTGCCTTCATGCAGCGTTTTTATCCCAGTTTTTTCAAGCGCAAAACCATTCTTTTGGGGGACTATTTTGGAATTTTCAAGGAAAATGAACTCGTCGCAGTCACAGGCGAACGCATGCAAATGGACGGCTATACCGAGGTAAGTGCAGTGGTTACCCATACCGATCATTTGGGAAAAGGCTACGCCAAACAACTGGTTACCCATACCGCCAACAACATTTTCAGGAAAAACAAAATCCCTTTCCTTCACACCAATGCAGATAGTGCAAAAAACATCGAGTTGTATGAAAAACTGGGGTTTAAAATCCGGCGGGAAATGAGCTTGTGGCGTTTTGAGCCTTAATTAAAATGTGCTTAAATCCAGTCTTGTAGGTGTTTGGTCATTTCGTGATCAATGTTACCCGTGTGTTTGGTGGCTTTGGGTTCAAACAAAATGAGCCAAACCTCTTCCTCCCCTTCGGTGCGAGGGCAATGCTCCACGCCTTTGGGCACGATCAATACTTCCCCCGGTCCTACTGTAGCTGTATGGTCGCGAAACTCCATCACAAAGGTGCCTTTAAAAATCATAAACAACTCGTCTTCATCGTCGTGGCTGTGCCAGATCATCTCGCCTTTGGCCTTGACCAATTTGATGTATTGTCCATTGAGTTCTCCGGCGATTTTTGGTGACCAGTACTCGGTAACTTTTTGAAATTTTTCTTGAATGTTGAACAGCTGAACCATG
>JAAFHQ010000002.1 GCA_013298445.1 Chitinophagales bacterium
GAGTTCTTTTATTTCAATTCCAAACGATGCTGCCGTGCCACATCCTTCGCAATATCATACCCTGCATCGGCATGGCGAATAACTCCCATCGCGGGGTCGTTGTGCAGCACCCGTTTGAGCCGACGCGCAGCTTCCTCAGTACCATCGGCCACAATCACCATCCCGGCATGGATGGAATAACCCATACCTACCCCTCCGCCGTGGTGCAAGGATACCCAGCTGGCTCCGCCTGCCGTATTGATCAGGGCGTTGAGGATTGGCCAATCGGCTACGGCGTCTGAGCCGTCGAGCATGGCTTCGGTTTCGCGATTGGGAGAAGCCACCGAACCCGTGTCGAGGTGATCCCGCCCAATCACAATCGGCGCTTTTACCTTACCCTCTCGAACCAGTTCATTAAAGGCAAGTCCGGCTTTTTCTCGTTCGCCCAATCCCAACCAGCAAATCCGTGCGGGTAGTCCCTGGAAAGCAATTTGTTCCTGCGCCTTGTGAATCCAGCGGTGCAGGGAATGGTTTTCAGGAAACAGTTTCAGGATGAGCTCGTCGGTAACCCGGATATCCTCTGGGTCGCCAGAGAGTGCAGCCCAGCGGAAAGGCCCTTTGCCTTCACAAAACAAAGGCCGAATGTAAGCGGGAACAAAGCCGGGGAAATCAAACGCATTTTTCAGCCCTTTTTCAGCAGCCCGGCCCCGCAGGTTATTGCCATAATCAAAGGTGACCGCTCCTCGTTTTTGCAGTTCAATCATCAATTCTACATGCCGAACAATGGAGCGATAGGCCATTTCCAGATACTGCTCGGGGTTTTCCGTGCGCAGGATATTGGCCTGTTCTACGCTGATCTCGTGTGGAAAGTACCCAATGATAGGGTCGTGTGCCGAGGTTTGGTCGGTTAGAATATTCGGGGTGATGTTGCGCTCCAACATCCGTTCCAATAAGTCCACAATGTTGCAATGCACCCCGATGGAGCGTTTTTCGCCCAGATTGCGCAACTCCAGTGCCCGATCAATCGCCGCGTCGATGGACTCCATTTGTTCGTCCAGGTAGCGGGTTTGCAAGCGTTTTTGGATCCGCCACTCCTCTGCTTCGGCCACCAGACAAACCCCGTCGTTCATGGTCACGGCCAGGGGCTGAGCGCCACCCATTCCACCCAAACCAGCCGTAACCGACAAGGTGCCCCGCAAGGTGCCGCCAAAATGTTGATCGGCGATCGCAGCAAAGGTTTCATAGGTGCCTTGAACAATCCCCTGAGAACCGATGTAAATCCAAGAACCCGCGGTCATCTGGCCGTACATCATCAGGCCCTTTTTCTCCAATTCGTTGAAGTGTTCCCAGGTAGCCCAATTGGGTACCAGTTGGGAATTGGAAATGATTACCCGGGGTGCATCAGGGTGGGTAGGCAGTACCCCTACTGGTTTGCCCGACTGGATGAGTAAGGTCTCATCGTTGTTCAGGTTTTTGAGCGCCTTGATGATCAGGTCCAAAGCGGCATGGTTGCGGGCTGCCTTTCCACGACCACCGTACACGATGAGCTCTTCAGGGCGTTCGGCTACCTCGGGATCGATGTTGTTGAGCAACATACGCAAGGCGGCCTCCTGGATCCAACCCTTGCATTGCAGGGTGCTGCCAGTTGGCGTTTTATACTGGTTTATGGTTTCAAGCAACATGGGTTGTCCATTTATATCGATTGATGAAGGAGATGCTTAATTGTAAATCATCGGCCAATACCCGATCAGCCTCATTAAAGGAGACGAATTTTCGAAAAGCCCGATGTAAATCTTCTACCTGAGCTGAACTGGATAGTGGGCGCCGGAACTCCAGCGCCTGAGCCGCAGTCAAAAGCTCAATGGCCAATACTTTGTATACATTGTTCAACACGCGGGCACATTTGACGGCTGCATTAGCGCCCATACTGACGTGGTCTTCCTGCCCATTGGAGGATACAATCGAGTCAACTGAAGCGGGTGTGCAGAGCTGTTTGTTTTCACTCACGATACCTGCCGCTGTGTATTGGGGAATCATCAAACCCGAGTGTAACCCAGGATTTTTGATCAAAAACAGCGGTAAACCCCGTTGGCCTGAGAGCAATTGATAGGTACGTCGCTCCGAAATACTACCGATTTCAGCCATGGCAATGCTCAAAAAATCGAGCGCCATGGCCAGTGGCTGGCCGTGAAAATTGCCGCCGGAAAGAATCAGGTCATCATCGGGAAAGACATTGGGGTTGTCGGTCACTGCGTTGGCCTCGCGGGTCATCACGGCGAGGGTTTGGGCAAAAACGTCTTTGGAAGCCCCATGCACCTGGGGAATGCAGCGAAAAGAGTAAGGGTCCTGGACTTGCTCCTTGGTCTTTTCGGCAATGCTGCTACCATTCAGGTATTGGCGGATTTTCGAGGCGGTGTCGATTTGCCCGGGGTGGGGCCGGATTTGGTGCAAACGTTCGTGGAAGGGCTGTAAACTTCCATCAAAGGCATCAATACTCATGGCGGCGATGAGGTCGGCCAGTTGCAGTGCACATTCGGCCTGGATGAGGTTGTAAAACCCATAGGCTAGCATGAACTGGGTGCCGTTGATCAAGGCAATGCCCTCCTTGGCCTGGAGTTGGATGGGGTGCCAATGGTGTTGTGCGAGCACCTGTGCTGAAGGCACTTTTTTGCCTTTAACCGTCATTGCTCCTAATCCAATCAGGGGTAGGCTGAGGTGTGAAAGCGGGGCCAAATCGCCCGATGCACCCAGTGAGCCCTGGGTATATACGACGGGCAAAAGGTCGTGGTTGAAAAAATCGATCAAACGTTCAACCGTGCTCAGTTGCACTGCGGAATAGCCTTGCGCCAAGGACTCGATTTTGAACAAAAGCATCAGGCGTACAATATCCGCAGGCACTTCTTCACCCAAACCACAGGCATGGGATTGCAGCAAATTGTACTGCAAATCACAGGTTTCTGCCCGATTGATGCGCACATTTTGCAGGTACCCAAAGCCGGTATTGATGCCATAAAACAACTGCTCCGAATTGGCTAACTTTTGATCAAGATAGGCTCTACATTCCTGAATGCGGGTTTTGGCCGCCGGAGCTAAGGCCAATTGCCAACGTTCTTCTATAATGGTTTTGATTCGCTCCAGGGTCAATTCAGTGGAGCCGATTTCATGCACACTTGTTTTAATCACTCGATCCAGGACTGCAGGCATATGTGTTTTATTTGGTCCCACAAAATTACATTCCCTTATTAATTGCTATAAATGGTATTTTTTTGCATTTTTAATCAAAAAAAGTGATTAATGGAGCTACGACACCTGCGTTATTTCGTCACTCTGGCCAATGAGTTGCATTTTGGACGGGCAGCAAACAAACTTTTTATCGTGCAACCTGCCCTGAGCAAGCAGATCCAGGAACTGGAAAAAGAGTTAAAGGTGACCTTGTTGGAACGCACCAAACGCAAGGTGAGCCTGACGCCTGCCGGGGCCTATTTTTGGGAAGAAGCCCGACGCATTTTGGGGCAAATCGAAGAGATCCGCAATCACCTGCCGATGATTGAAAGAGGCGAGCAGGGGGAAATTCGTCTGGGGTACGTAGGTTCTTGCATTCACACATTTTTGCCGGAGATTTTAGTTGCACTCAATCAGCAATATCCCCTCATTCAAACCTACTTATCAGAAATGACCACTGCCTCCCAACTGGAAGCCATGCAAAAAGGCATGTTGGATGTAGCTTTTGTACGTAATCCCACATTTGATCAGCGTTGGGATAGCCGCTTGATGTACCGGGAAACTTTTTCACTGGTTTTGCCTGCTGATCATCCCATCAATACCCACAATTTTGACGGCCTGCGAGCATTTGCCCAGGAGAAATTCATTCTTACTACCCGTCAGGACGGAGCAGCATACCACAATCAACAATTGAGTATTTGTGAAGACGCGGGATTTTTTCCCAACATTGTCCATGAAACTGTGCACGGGCATACCGTACTACAACTGATTGAAAAAAAACTGGGTATCTCTTTTTTGCCTACGTCTTTCAGCAAGGTGACCACCACAGCAGTAAAATTCATTGAATTGAAAGACATTCCACAGCGGGCAGAGATCACCGCTTTGTGGGAAAAGGAGAATCCAAATCCAGTGTTGAAGGTATTTTTGAGTTTGTTGGCTATTTAATGGGCGAAAAATCCAAAGGTTTTAAGTACAAAGACTCCACCTTAACAGTCAAGGAGCCACCCGCTTTGTCCTCCGAATCCTTGCGTACCTTGATCCACTCGGGATCGTTCCGAAAATCGGTAAAAGCTTTCAAACCCGCTTCCTGACTGGGATGGGCCAGCATATAAATCAAGGTTTCCTGCGCAGGATAAGCGTCTACCACCGTCCAGTACCAAAGGTTTGTCATGCCATATTTTTCAAAAAGTTTGCGCGTATGGTTGCGAAAACGCTCCAGAAGATTGGGTAATTTTCCGGGAGTTGCTTGATAGGTCCGCAATTCAAATACCCGGCCTTTTGTGCCATTCCGTGGAAATTTGACAGCGGAAAAATCAGTCAACCGCATGAAAGATTTATCGGTATGGGCTTCCAGGCGGCCCACGGATTCCGAATCTTCAATGCCTTTTTTCCATTTGGGGTCGCGCAAAAAATCTTTGGTGGAGCGCAACCAGGAAGCCTGACTGTAGTAGGACAAAACACTTACTATCCGTTCGTCTTTCGGGTCCACTGGTGACCAGAATCCCTCAACCTGAATGTTGTGTTTGCGGTACAGCGGTATAGCAAACTGGCGGTAACGGTTTTGCAAATACTTCAACCTGCCGGGTTCGGCCTGGTGAATCTGGATTTCGTAATAACGAGGTTCCGGCCCTTTGGGTTCTTGCTCATTGCTGCTAAAAAGGCTAGAAAGGCAAAGAAAAAAACTATAAACCATTCCCATGTTGACACACTTTGAGTGCCAAACTACAATTTTGTTGAGTATTTGCCAAACCTTTGGTTTGGAAAGAGTTCAGGGTAATGTCTCTACTTTTAGTTGTGGGAAGAAGGGATTGTCCCCGATAGAAACAATCAGGGGCTCAAAAGGAGGATCAAAAGTAAGGGCTTTTAGCTGACTGCTGAGGGTTTCACGCCAATCGGTTTGGCCATCATCCGATTCCAACCAGCATACAAATTGAGCTTGCCGCTCGGTATACGCCCGCTGAAAAGCCAGGGTCCAGAACACCCACTCCGATCGGCTGCGCCGCAAACGAAAGGACCAGGCTAAAAAAAAGCGATAAGTCCAAAGTCGGCGGTAATAACCTTGAATGGCCTCGATAGCCTCCAGGGTATCTGCTGATTTTTCATGCAATTTATCGGCGAGTATATCGGGCGCTGGCAGTTGTTCAGGAGGGACCGGGGCATTGACCCGGGGATCACGATTAAAATAATTTTTGATCTCAATCAACAACAAAGGGCCATCAGGAGGCAGGGCGATAAAGTCCACGCCCTTGAACCCAAAACCACTTAGCCCACGGTAAAAGTGATGGCTGTCAAACTTGCGTACCAGCCAGTCGCATGGAAAATGAAACCGCAAACCACTTTCCTGAAAGGTCATAAAGCCGGTGTTTAATTATACAATGTACAGGCTTTTTTTGGGTCTTTGGACATTTGGGTGTTAATTTGCGGCAAATTCAACAGATACAATGTCTTTCAATTTCGACCCAAACAGTGTTGATTTTCAAAAATCTGGAGGTTTAGTGCCCGCCATCATACAGGACCACCTCAGCAACAAGGTGCTCATGCTGGGCTACATGAACCGCGCCGCGCTGGACCAAACCCTGGCTGAAGGGAAAGTTACTTTTTTTAGCCGCTCCAAAGAACGCCTCTGGACCAAAGGGGAAAGCAGCAATAATTTTTTGCATCTCGTCGATATTTCCGTGGATTGTGATCAGGACAGCCTCCTGGTCAAAGCCCGACCTGATGGGCCAACCTGTCATACTGGTGCAGATACGTGCTGGAATGAAAAAAACGTGTCCAGCGATTTTTTGCAGCAGCTTGAAAATGTGATCCGCCAGCGCCGCGACCAGCCAGACGACGCGTCTTATACTACCTCCTTGTTCAAAAGAGGCATCAACAAAATTGCCCAAAAGGTAGGTGAAGAAGCCGTAGAATTGGTCATTGAAGCCAAAGACAACAACGCCGATTTGTTCTTGAATGAAGCTGCCGACTTGTTGTTTCACTACCTGATCTTGTTATCCGCCAAGGGCTACGAATTAGGGGATGTGGTGAAAATATTGGAAAGCCGACACAAGAAGTAGAGCTAAAACCACACTACTGTACCTTTTGCTCGGAGGACATGAATAGCCCCTCCGAGTCTGAAAAACAAAAATGTCCAGTAGTGTGGGCTAAAGCTTGTGTGTTTGTTGAAAAAGTTTGAACTTGAGCAATTGAAAGGCACAAAAAATGTTGCAACAAACTTACTTTGCTTCTCCCTTCGGCTGCATTGAAATCAAAGGCAGTGAACTGGGCATTACCTCCGTCAAGTTGACCAAAAAAGACCCTTGCCCCAGCGAGGAAGCGCCACCTGAATTGCGGGAATGTGTACAACAACTGGATGAGTATTTTCAGCGCAAGCGAGATGTGTTTGACCTGAAACTGGATTTCAGTGGGGCACCTGAATTCAATCTGGCCGTTTGGCAGGAACTGTTGAAAATCCCCTACGGCCATACCACCTCCTACCTGGCCATCGCCAAAGCCTTGAATAATCCTGATTCTGTGCGGGCCGTAGGGCAGGCCAATGCCCACAATCCCATTGCCATCATTGTGCCTTGCCACCGTTGCATTGCCAGTAATGGTGATTTACACGGCTATTATTATGGTTTGGATATGAAGCGGCGTTTGCTGGAATTGGAGAATCCAATGAGTTTTGGGCGGCAGGGAAGCTTGTTTTGAGATAGCTGCAAGTAGAAATAAAAAAATGGCTGAACCAATCTTTAACTTTTATGCTATCATTCTATTGTTGACTTTGATTCAGTCAGTACTTTTTACGTCTATCTTAGCTATCAGAGCTGTTTCACAAAACAATCACTCAGATGTTATTCTGGCCTGTCTTATACTCATTATGGGCTTTAGTGCTGTGCCACATCTATTTGGTTGGTTAGGAATCGGTTTGCTGTGGAATCAACTAACATTCTACCCATGGAATGGAATGGAATTAGCTGTTTTGCCAACGGTTTTTCTGTTTTTACAAAGTCGGTTAAACAGTCAATGGAGAATGCGCTTTCAAGACCTGAAAGACTATTGGCTCTACATTATTTATTTTGTTTACCACCTCGCAGTAGCAATACAAGGTAAAGAGTTTGCAAAATGGTGGTGGTTCGAGGTAAACAATCGGTACAATATTGACGCCTTATTTAGCTTTTGCAATGTTTTATTATTCGCTTTCCAACTCCGTCGTTTTTTCAAGATCAACTCAGCTTACCAATTGTGGAGTGCCAATCGTTATTCCAATTTGCCGTTACTGAATCTTTCCTGGATTCGTAATTTCTTAATTGCCTACTTCATTTTTATTCTAGTTGATATTGGTTTGACCATCATGAAATTAACCATTGGGCCGCAGTATGACAAAATGTGGTGGGCATACCTCGCAAACTTAGGCTTGGTTTATTGCATCAGCATTTATGGATTTTACAACCGACCGATCACAACATTGGATTTTGAAATTTCAAAAAAATCACCCGCTGAAGACACAAGCGAACCAGTTGAAGAGCGCCAAAGTTTTGCTGTAGAAGAAATCAAAAACTGGAAACTGACAATCCAAACCTACTTAGAAACAACAAAACCCTATCTGAACCCAGAATTGCGTTTGTCAGAGTTAGCCCAACACTTCGAAGTCAACATTAGTCATCTGTCGACGCTCATCAATCTCTGTTTCAGCCAAAACTTTAATGACCTGATTAATTCTTATCGCATTGAGCTTTTTTTGCAGAAAATAAGTTCGGGTCAATTGCAGCACTTTACACTCATGAGTTTAGCTTATGATAGTGGTTTCAATTCAAAAACGACTTTTAATCGGGCATTCAAAAAGTATACAGGGCTTACTCCATCCGAATTTTTGAAAAAAACGGAAAAACGCCCTTAAGGAACGGAAATAAAATGTATCGAATAATTATTTGGGGCGGTGAAGATTCAGCGCCACAGCATTTTTGTGAAAATTTTTTCATCTTTTAAATTTCATGACAATGACAAAAATGCTCATTTCGGTTCTCTCCTTTTTTTGCTTTCTATTGAATGTAGAAGCAAACGACATCATCCTCTCTAAAACGGGTAACCCTCAGTTAGACGGTACTTACAAACCTTTTGTAGAACTCAATGGCGCAATGAGTTTTATAAAAAACACCGAAGGGATTACCTTTAAAATTGCCCGATTCAAATGGAGCGTAAATCAGCGTGAAGAAGCTTTTGGATGGTTGATTTCGGACTCCAACGGCAAGGAATATTTTGCAGTAACTGACGAAAGCACACAAATTCCAAGTCAAGGCTGGGATATTGCAAGAGCGGGCGTGGGGCTTAATGCTTACTTTGATTTAACGGTCAAAGATGGTACAAGCATCCAAAGCAATGCTCTAACGCTCTCCAATACCCTGTCTTCAGATATTAAAGTGTATCCCAATCCAACGCGTGGAGAAATAGTAGTAGATGCTAAAGAAACGGTACAAAGCCTGTTTCTCACCAACGTCGCTGGGCAAGTTGTACTTTCGCAGCAAAATAGCCGCTTAGATTTATCGAATTTACCAAATGGCATTTATAATTTGACCATACAAACTTTGGGCGAAAAAACTGTTAGACGGATTGTAAAGCAATAAACTTGACCAAACAAATCATCTACGCAAACCGCTGCCAATGCCCACAATCCCATTGCCATCATCGTGCCTTTCTACAGTTGTATCGCCAGCAATGGCGATTTGCGCGGCTATTATTATGGCTTGGGCATGAAGCGGCATTTGGTAGAATTGGAAAATCCGCTGAGTTTTGGACGGCAGGGAAGCCTGTTTTGAGCGCGTTGAGGGCGTTGGATTTTGCTTTATTTAAGCTCTTCAGCGCTCCAACTGCCGCTTCCGAATCCGACTAAACGTCTCCGGTGTCATCCCCAGCATGGAAGCCAAATATTGTAGCGGCACCTGATTGAACAATTCCGGATTTTGACTAAAAAACAATTGATAACGCTCATCGCTTGACAACGAAAGGTGGGTAATGATCCTTTCTTCCATCATGGTAAAACACCGCGCCATAAAGAGTTTTTCCAAGGTGGACCAACGGGGAACCACCTGATCAATTTTGGCGTAATCCGTTTTCGAAATCACCAACATGTCTACTTCACTCAAGGTATACTGATTACAACGGGCGGGTTGCTGAAATAAAAAACTGGCCAAATCAACGGAAAAATAGCCAGGTGAGGAAATCCATTTGGTGACCTCCCGGCCTTTGTCGTCGATCAAATACTCTCGAATGATGCCACTTTGTACAAAGCCCAAAGAATCGGCGTACTGCCCTTCTTTCAACAAATAAGTTCCTTTGGGATGAGTTTTGGGTTTAAAAAATTGGAGGACTTGTTGGAGGCTTTCAGAGGGGAAGCCGAAGTAGGATTGGATGTATTTTTCGAGCTCGTTGGGCATAGGGGACAGGGTTGTTTTCTAAAATCAAACGAATTTTAGTGTTTTATGTCATTACTTAGGTGATTCCTTAAGTGCCTTAAGTTTCTTAGGTGGTGAAAGAATACCCTGCTACGCAGGTTTTTAATTTTCACCACCTAAGAAACTTAAGGCACTTAAGGAATCACCTAAGCTAAGTAACTACCTGGTCAATGAGGCAATCGATCCCGCAGGTATCCATACACCCAGGTACCCGCCACTGCACTGATGATAGTAACGATAATCGCCAAGGCCCCCGTTCCCAATTGGGCAAACAATGGTCCCGGGCAAGCGCCAGTTATCGCCCAACCAACCCCAAAGAGTAAACCACCAATGATCTGGCCTTTGTTGAAGGTTTTGTCCTGGAATTCGATGGATTCTCCTTTGATGGTTTTGATTTTGAATCTTTTGATGAGGAAAATCGAAATCGCTCCAACCACTACTGCCGTGCCAATCACCCCGTACATGTGAAAGGACTGGAGACGAAACATTTCCTGAATGCGAAACCAGGAAACCACTTCCGATTTCACAAAAACGATTCCGAACAGCAAGCCAATTGCTGCGTATTTGAGGTTGCCTACAAACCCTTCGGGATGTTCACTTTCGTTGACACACATGCTGTGCAGGGAGCGCACCTCGTAGTCTGTGTCTTGAATAGGTTCCTTAGATTTATTTGGATCTTTTACCATGACTTGCGTTTTTTAGAGGCCCAACAAAAAGGGTACGATCAAATTGGCAGAGATAAAACCTCCAACCATGAAGCAGATGGTGGCTACCAAAGAGGGCCATTGCAAATTGCTCAGCCCACTGATGGCGTGACCACTGGTGCAGCCCCCCGCGTAACGGGTGCCGAAGCCTACCAAAAAGCCACCAACCACGAAGAAAAATAGCCCTTTGAGGGAAAACAATGTTCCCCAGTTGAACAATTGATTGGGTACCATATTGCTTAAATCGGTAATCCCGTATTGTGACAAGGACGCCGCCAAACTTGGGCTGATTTGTACATCGTTGGGGTCACTCAGGAATTTGGCAGCAATGAACCCACCAATAACTACCCCGCCGATGAAAAAGAGATTCCAGGCTTCCTTTTTCCAGTCGTACTTAAAAAAAGGAATATTGGCCGGCAGACAGGCCGCACAAATGTGGCGCAGGTTGGCCGAAATGCCAAAATTTTTATTGCCCAAAATGAGCAAGGCTGGTACCGTAAGGCCGATCAGCACGCCGGCTACTGACCAATGCCAGGGTTGCCGGATGAATTCGATTAGGTTGGACATATCCAGTCTGTTTTGAAAAAATCTTATTGGTTGCTATCGCTCAGGACAATAAAAGTACAATTTATTGCACACTGAGGTTGAAAAGTAGGGTAAAGATCGACCAATGCAGTTTGCTATTGTGTAACCTGGATCACAAGAATGGAAAAATTTTAAGCAGAAGCCAGAAAGGGGAGGCGACCCTCGGCCACCTCCCCACAAATCAACAAGATTCTTCAAAAGACATCGACTTATTACAATTCTGTAGCTTGTTCCACCAATTCACTCAGCGGCAAATTGGTCGTTTGTAATGCTTTGAAGCCTCCCTGGATGTTGATGATATTGGTAAATCCACGCGACTTTAAAATCGAAACAGCAATCATGGAGCGATAGCCGCCAGCACAATGTACGTAGTATAGTTTCTCGCGGTCAATGTTGGACATATTGCGGTTGATGAAATCCAGCGGGAAATTGAAGGCACCTTCAATGTGTTGGGTTTCATATTCGCTGACCCTGCGGGCATCCAGCAAGTTGATGCCGGAGTTGTAGATTTTGGCAAAATCCTCGGCGGTAATTTCATTGATCTGGTCCAGCTCTTCGCCAGCTTCTTGCCAGACTTTGAAGCCACCTTCGAGATAACCGATGGCATTGTCATAACCTACCCGGGCCAAACGAGTTACAATCTCATCTTCGCGGCCTGCTTCGGCAATGAAGAGGATAGGTTGCTTCAGGTCGGGCACGAGTGCGCCTACCCAAGGTGCAAAAGTGTCGTCGATGCCAATGAAAATGGAGCCAGGAATAAAACCTTTGGCAAACTCATCCTGAGGGCGGGTATCGATTACAAGAGCATCCTCTTCTGCCCAGGCGGCTTTAAATGCACGCACACTCAAGGCTTGCAGGGCGCGATCACGCACTTCGTCAAAGCTTTCGTAGCCCATTTTGTTCATCACCGCATTTTTGGGGAAGTATTGGGGCGGGTCAACCAAACCTGTGGTGACTTCCTTCACAAATTCAGCGCGAGACATGTCGGCACGCAGTGCATAATTCACCTGCTTTTGAGCACCCAGGGTACCCCAGGTTTCTTTGCTCATTTTTTTGCCACAAGCCGATCCAGCTCCGTGGCCTGGATATACGATGACCTCATCGGCCAGGGGCATGATTTTGTTGCGCAAACTATCAAAGAGGTGGCCTGCCAGGTCTTCACGGCTCAGGTCGGTTTTTACGGCCAAGTCGGGTCGGCCAACGTCCCCCAGGAATAAGGTATCCCCGGTGAAAAGAGCATAATCCACGCCGTTTTCATCGCGCAGCAAGAAGGTGCTCGATTCCATGGTATGGCCAGGGGTGTGCAACACGATGATGCTCACTTTACCCAGTTTAAGTACTTCGCCATCTTTGGCCACGTGTGCCTCAAAATTGGGCTGGGCAGTTGGTCCAAAAACGATGCTTGCATTGGTTTTTTTGGCTAGGTCGAGGTGACCGGATACAAAGTCGGCGTGGAAGTGGGTTTCCAGCACGTATTTAATGGTGGCGCCATCAGCTTCGGCGCGTTCGATGTAAGGTTGGGTTTCGCGCAATGGGTCGATAATAGCGGCTTCGCCTTCACTTTCAATGTAGTAGGCAGCTTCTGCCAAACAACCTGTATAAATTTGTTCTACCTTCATACCCTGTAGATTTTGGTTATGCGATGAATAAATGTGATGCTTTGCATTTATTCGGTAGTAGACTTTAGGGAAGAATACAGCAGTTTCGCTGATGATGACACAAAACTACAGGACTGTTTAGTGTGATGAAGTGACAAGGATCACATTGGATGGGAGATTTTAAAAAAAAATTAGTTTAGGTTAAATTTGAGCTTGGTGATCCACATTACAAAATTCCAGTCGCAGAGTCTCCAATTTTGCACTCAAATCAAGGACTCGAATCAAAATACAAGTATATGCTCAAGCGCTTTTTTCCCATTCTGGACTGGCTCCCTAAATACAGCAAAGATCAATTATCAGGCGACTTATCGGCGGGACTCACGGTAGGTGTCATGCTCATTCCCCAAGGTATGGCTTATGCAATGCTGGCGGGTTTGGCACCTATTCATGGTTTGTACGCAGTAACTGTTCCCTTGATCCTGTATGCGATTATGGGCACTTCTCGCCAATTGGCGGTAGGGCCAGTGGCTATGGTTTCCCTGCTGACTGCGGCGGGGATTGGGGCCTTAAATCCAGCTACTCCAGAGCTGTATTTGGTGTATGCCATCACCGCAGCATTGATGGTAGGCGTGTTGCAACTGGCCATGGGCGTTTTTCGCCTGGGCTTTTTGGTCAATTTTTTGTCCCATCCAGTCATCAGTGGTTTTACTTCGGCGGCGGCGATCATCATCGGTTTGAGCCAGTTGAAACACTTGTTGCGCATTGATTTGCCCAAAAGTGAACACATCCAGGAAATGCTGGTAGCGCTGGCCAAAAACATTGGCAATACCCATTTATTGACCATTGGGATAGGCATAGTAGCTATTCTAGTGATCAAGTATGGGAAAAAACTGCACAAAAGCCTGCCTACTTCGCTGATTGCGGTAGTGTTGGGCATTCTAGCCGTGTGGGGATTAAATTTAACGGATTACGGCATCAAAATTGTGGGTGAGGTTCCTAGTGGTTTGCCAGGTATTTCTACTCCTTCCTTTGACCCTGGTGTGTGGAAAAGTTTAATTTCAGTAGCACTGACCATTTCGCTAGTGGGTTTTATGGAAAGTTTTGCCGTAGCCAAAGCCATCCAGGCCAAGCATAAAAATTACACTGTGGATGCCAATCAAGAATTGGTTGCACTAGGCGTTGCCAACCTCGGCGCCGCTTTTTTCCAGGGCTACCCCATCACTGGCGGTTTTTCGCGCACTGCCGTGAATGACCAGGCCGGAGCAAAAACCGGGATGGCTTCCATTTTTAGTGCCGTTCTGATCGTCTTGACTTTGTTGTTCCTGACTCCACTCTTTTATTATTTGCCCAATGCAGTGCTCGCAGCCGTGGTGATTGTAGCAGTGATTGGACTGATCGATTACAAAGAAGCCCTGCATTTGTGGAAAGAAGACCGCTCCGATTTTTGGATGCTGATTGCCACTTTTATCATCACCCTAACCATGGGGATTGAAACCGGGATTGGCGCAGGTGTAGTGCTTTCACTGGGGATGGTGGTGTACCGCTCAACCCGCCCCCATATTGCCGTGTTGGCTAAAGTCCCAAATACCGAGTTTTACCGCAACATCCACCGCTTTGACAACCTGGAATTGCGGAAAGACCTGCTTATCCTGCGCTTGGATGGTCCACTGTATTTCGCCAATCTCAACTATTTTAAAGATCACCTCAGCAAGTTGATGACGGAACGTGGCAATGACCTCAAAGCCATCGTCATTTATGCGGAAAGCATCAGCCATGTAGACAGTAGTGCGGTTCATGCCCTCAAAGATTGGGTAACGGAAATCAAAGCCCTGGGTATTAAAATCTATTTCGCCAGCCTGATCGGACCAGTGCGGGATATTTTTGCCAAAACTGGACTGGATGAATTGATTGGTGAAAACCATCTATTCATGAGCAACCAACAAGCAGTGGATGCCTTTGACAACTTGCCGACCGACAATGGCCAAACCCAAAAATACAAGGACTACGCACTGCAGAGTAATGTGTAATTTAGTATAAATATAAAGAAGTTGTTCAGGTGTGTTTTTAAGGTTTTTAGGGCGTATATTTGTTAGAATTGGTCAGACAAGATATCCGCTTCGGCTCCGTTCATCCGCACTTCGGCTTCGCTCAGCGACCGGATGAACGGAGCCGAAGCGGATATCTTATCTAACCAAGCCCTAAAATCACCACACATGGATGTCGAAATTCTCGCTCGAATACAGTTCGCGTTCACCATCGCGTTTCACTACATTTATCCACCGCTGAGTATTGGTTTGGGCTTATTGATGGTCATTATGGAGGGCTTGTACCTGCGTACTGGCGACAAGAGTTATGAGACTCTGACTCGTTTTTGGACCAAAATTTTTGCCCTCACTTTTGGTATCGGAGTCGCTACTGGCATTGTAATGGAATTTGAGTTTGGCACCAATTGGGCCACCTACTCCCGCTATGTTGGTGATGTGTTTGGCAGTGCCCTGGCCGCGGAAGGTATTTTTGCTTTCGCTCTGGAAAGTGGTTTTTTAGGCGTTTTGATTTTTGGCTGGAATCGGGTTGGACCACGGGTGCATTTCCTGGCTACAGTGGGGGTTTGGCTAGGCTCCATGTTTTCAGCGGTGTGGATTGTGGTGGCCAACTCCTGGCAACAAACTCCGGCGGGTTATCACATTGTAGGCGAAGGTATACATGCCCGTGCAGAGATCACTGATTTTTGGGCCATGGTTTTTAACCCCAGCAGTGTCGACCGCCTTTCGCACGTATGGATTGGGGCCTTTTTGGCCGGAGCTTTTTTGGTATTGAGTGTACATGCCTGGTACATGTTGCAAGGGAAATTTGTGGAAATTTCTCAAAAGGCTTTCAAAATAGCCTTAGTGGTGGCCTGTGTGGCCAGTTTGAGCCAATTGTTCACGGGGCACCGTTCGGCAGAAGGGGTTGCGCACAACCAACCCGCCAAGCTGGCCACGATGGAAGGCCATTACGATACCTTGAGCCCCGCAGACCTCTATCTTTTCGGTTGGGTGAATCAAAAAAATCAAAAGGTAAATGGCTTAAAAATACCGGGTGGCCTGAGTTTTATGTTGCACCAAAAATTTGATGCACCCATCAAAGGTTTGAATGCATTCCCAAAGACCGATCGCCCGCAGGCCGTCAATGCGGTGTTTCAGTTTTACCACATCATGATAGCCATTGGGATGGCCTTAATTGGATTATCGCTATTTAGTGTATTGCTGTGGTGGCGTGGAGTTTTGTTTCAGCAACGCTGGTTGTTGTGGATCTTTGTTTGGGCCGTTTTTTTGCCTCAAATTGGCAATCAAGTAGGCTGGTTCACCGCAGAAATGGGCCGGCAGCCCTGGGTCGTTTATGGTCTTTTGCGCACTTCGAATGCCCTTTCGGAAGCGGTCACTGCCAATCAAGTTCTGTTTTCCCTGATTATGTTTAGTTTGATTTACCTGCTCTTGCTGATTCTGTTCATTTATTTGTTGAACAAAAAAATCAAACATGGACCTGATGATCTCGACAGTGGCCAACACCGCCCCGGACAAGCTGAAATGGTCAATATGCTGAATCCTCAAACCCCCAAACCCTAAACTCATGGCAACATTCCTCTACATAGACTATCCAACCTGGTGGTACCTCGTAGTAGGTGCCTTATTCAGCGGCTACGCCATTTTGGACGGATTTGACCTCGGTGCCGGAGCCTGGCATCTTTTTTTCAAAAAGGAAGAAAGCCGTCGGGTGGCACTAAATGCCATCGGCCCGGTTTGGGACGGCAATGAAGTATGGCTGGTGATTGGCGGCGGGGCGCTGTTCGCAGGTTTTCCCGTGGTTTATGCCACACTTTTTTCCTTCATGTACATTCCTTTCATGCTGTTTTTGGCTGCCTTGATTTTTCGGGCGGTTTCGATCGAATTTCGCAGTAAAGAACCCATGAAATGGTGGCGGCAAATGTGGGACGTGTCTTATTCTGTGTCCAGTATTTTGCTGGCCTTTCTGTTGGGGGTTGTATTGGGTAATGTGCTGCAGGGCATTGCCATTGGCCCTGATTACTCTTTCCAGGGGACATGGTTACAGTTTCTGAATCCTTATGCCATCATGGTAGGTGTGAGCACCCTGGCCTTATGCATGATGCACGGAGCGATTTATTTGACGATGAAAACCGAGGGGCGTTTGTTTGCCAAAATCACCATTTTGCTGCGCAATGCCATCATCTTTTTCATGACCAGCCTCGGCCTGGTTTCTTTGTATACCCTCATTTATTTGCCCCATTTGGTGGAGCGCTTGAAATCGCACCCTGCGTTTTTTATTTTTCCGGCTCTGGCTTTTTTGAGTATTGCCAATATTCCACGTTTGGTTGCAAGGCGGCATTACCGACGGGCTTTTATTTTTTCTTCGCTCACGGTAAGTTTGTTGCTCGCTTTGGTGGCCATCGGCTTGTACCCGACGCTATTGTACTCCACTGTTGACGCGAAATACAACATCGATATTTACAATGGTGCCTCTTCCGAAAAATCCTTGGGTATCATGTTGATTTTTGCTCTGATTGGTACACCATTGGTTCTAAGTTACACAGCTTTTGTTTTTTACACCTTCCGGGGCAAGGTCAAGCTGGACGAAACGAGCTATTAATAATGGGTAGCGGGCTAAATTTTTTGATTTAATTGGCGTTCAAGTAAAAAAAATCGGTGTCAAATCGCGAAATTTGCCCTTGATTTGAATTTTTGTGCCTAATTTCGGCCAGTTGTGTTTGCAACATTGTAAACACAAAAGCAGACACAGGGCTATAAGTGATCTATATGGGTATCGTTATTTCGTTGCTGAATCATAAAGGTGGTGTAGGCAAAACAACCAGTTCGATTAACATTGCAGCAGGCTTGGTTGAATTGGGAAAAAAAGTATTGCTGATTGACCTCGACCCGCAGGCCAATCTCACCTTGTCTTTAGGTATTCCAAGGCATCCACAGTCCATTTACGAATCGATTCGGGGTGAGGCTCCATTGGTTCCATATCCTGCCAAAGAGAACCTGGATATCGTCATTTCCACGCTCGATCTTTCGGGGGCTGAAATGGAATTGATCAACGAAGCAGGGCGAGAATACTTGCTCAAGGAACTCATTGAGCCCATCCGTGGTGTATATGATTTCATCATCATTGATTGTCCTCCTTCGCTGGCGCTGCTGACTTTAAACGCACTGGCGGCCAGTGATACCGTATACATTCCACTGCAAACGGAGTTTTTGGCCATGCAAGGTTTGGCTAAAATCAAACAGGTCATTGATAAGGTAAAATTGCGCCTGAACAAGGGCCTTTACATCGGTGGTGTAATTGCAACGATGTATGATGCCCGCAAGGTCCTGAACCGCGATGTGGTGGAAACCATCAAAAAATACTTTGGGGAAATTGTGTTCAAAACGATGATTCGCGACAATGTAGCCTTGGCTGAAGCACCTTCTCAACGCAAAGACATCTTTGCATATAGCCCCAATAGCCCTGGCGCCGAAGACTACCTAAACCTGAGCCGAGAGATCATCGAACGAACCAGTGCCAAGCACAAAGGTTAGTGTGTAACCTCTGCCAACCCACGGATTTATCCGTGGGAGGCTACAATAAAAACCCAACCCACGAATTTATTCGTGGGAAAAAAAACAAAATGAGCAAAAAACGATTCACCGCCGGTCTTGAAAGCCTGCTCAGCAGCCCCGATGATGCTGCCTTGCAAGGCCATGCCATGCTCTCGGCTGAATCGACCAATGCCAAAAGCAGCAATACCTCCACTGAAAAACCCAGCCCCGAACCCAGCAAAAAAGCACAAGGCAAACGTTTTACCGACGATCTGCAAGCTTTCCTGATGGAAGCTTTTGAAGAATCCTTTGAAAGGCAGATGCAGCAAGTTCCAGCTGAAGCCGAAATCAAAAAGCGCAGCTCCAAACCCATGGAAGGTCTGGATGCGCTAATCCGCTCCACGGTAGAGCCCAAGGTGCAATTTGACCAAAACGCTACCCGCCGCCTCACCCTTCAATTTGACGAACGCAAACTGGAAAAACTCAAAACCATCGCCCGGATGGAAAAAACCCTCTTGCGCGACATCATCGATGGCATAGTGGAGGAGTACATTTCGCGTTGGGAAAAACAAAAACAACCGTGACGACAACGTCACGGATACGCACAACATTTCCCAACTCTTTTCCCTACCTTTGCCCCTCTGATTACCAAAATTTTTACACCATGAAAATACGTTTGATGATTGCGTCAATGCTGTTGATGGCCTTGGCGTTTGCTTGTGGCGGTACTGGTGCCGCAAGTACTGGAGAAAAAATTGAAAATGAAATGATGGCGGAGCACGACCGCATCATGCCCAAAATGGGGGAATTGAACGAACTGTACAAAGAAATGCGTCAGTACTTGTTTCAGGACACTACCATGACCATGGAAACCCGGGAAAACCTGAGCATGGTCACCGTCAACCTCAAAGAAGCTGAAGAATCCATGATGAACTGGATGAACGGCATCAGTGATCTGGAGTTGAACAAAGTTTCGATGAAGCCAGAAGAGTTGGAAAAATACCTGACCACTCAGAAGGATGAAATCCTCCGCATTGGCCAATTTACTGATGAGACTATTGATAAAGCTAAAAAAGCATTGGCAAACCGTAAACAATAATCTGATTTATGCGCAAATACTTATTTTGGTTGCTGCTGCCCTTAGTGGTAGGCTGCCAATTGGGTGCGCCAGATCAAAACGCTCCGCTACCCATTTTAGGAGAGTTTGATGTGGTGAATGGAGACACCATCTATCATACCATCCGTGATTTTTCCTTTGTGAACCAGGATAGTCAGGTGGTCAACAATCAAACTTTTGAAGGGAAAGCTTATGTGGTAGATTTTTTCTTCATCTCCTGCCCTACCATTTGTCCCAAGGTAAAAAAACAAATGCTCCGCTTGTCTGAGCGGTTCAAGGATGAAGATCGGCTGGTGCTCTTGTCGCATACAATTGATACCAGGCACGATACGATTCCTCGTTTGAAAAAGTTTGCGACAGATCTAGGCGTTGGCTTGCCTCAGTGGCAATTTGTAACGGGAGAACAAGATTCTATCTACAGTATCGCCAATGATTATTTCAGCATCGCGCAGGAAGATCCAAATGCACCGGGTGGTTTTGACCACAGTGGTCGTTTGATTTTGGTGGATACCAAGCGCCGGGTGCGCGCCTTTTGTGATGGGACCGACCCCAAGTCGGTGGACCAGTTCATGGAGGATGTGGCCCGTTTGTTGAAAGAAATGCAATAAAAGAGGATTTCAGAATTACAAAGCCCCACCCGGCACTGATGACGGTCACTGAGCGAAGTCGAAGTGAAGTCGAAGTGCCAGGTGGGGCTTTGTAATTCTAAAATCCTTTTGCTTAGTTCAAAGGAAGTGCGAATCCAGCTTGTACTGCAAACCCTCTGCTGCGGAAGGTTTCTTTCACTACAGGAATATCTGCGTTGGCAGTGAAACCATGCTGATAGCGACCATCCAGGAAAAAGCGGCCAATGCCCGTGTTGATTTCCATTCCGGCACCAGCGATACCACCTACTTCCAGGCGATTGTAATTGATGGCATCCAGATCGATATCCATGTCAAAAAGTTTGATCTCGATGATACCAGAAGTTCTCGCAGTCAATTTACTACTCATGTTGTAGCCAAGATACGGGCCAACTTGTGCATAAAAGCGCACTGCATCCAGGCCTGATTTTGCCTTAAACAATACAGGCAGCTCCAAGGTGTTGAAGCGAAAATCTGCGCGAGCACCCAGTGGAATTTCAAAATCGCCAATCTTCACGTCTTCTTTCAGGTCATAACGGAAACCACGTCCGGCGTAACCCAATTCGGCTTGTACGGAAAAATTACCACCAAAATCAAGTTCTGCAAAGGCAGCAGTGGTGTTGCCGTAGGTATATTCTGCTTTAGGCGTCAGTTCGCTCAATAGTTCGGATTGTTTGATGGTGCTCATCTGTAAACCGGAGCGAACGCCAACGTGCAGTGTGCTTTGTGCATTAGTGCCAGAGATAAAAGCCAGGAACAAAGCTGCTGCCAGGAAGAACGTATTTTTCATCTTTCGTTTGGTTTTTTCGTAAGTGATGTTTGATGAAGCAAAGTTGCAGGCAGAATTTGTTAAATGGCGTTAAGTGCTAGTTAGGATAGTTTTAAAGTTGGCGGGCGTTCCTAAATATTTAGTTAAAACGAATGACGAATTTTAAAATAACGAATTTTTCGAATGACGAATGACGAATTTGGAGCGCTGTTCTCAAGAGAAGTTGGTGACTACAAATAAATAGAAGTCTAATCTGGAACTTACCCTCAACCTCGGGCGCTTCCGATCTATTCGTCAATTCGTCATTCGAAAAATTCGTCATTGGTTATATTTCCCCCTCAAACTCCGTATGCTGCGCATTGGCATCATACCCCTGCTCTCGCAACCACTGGCTAAACTGCTCGGTGTACCCATGTGTAGCCACAATGCGCTCAGCACCCGTAGCAGCCACGGCCCGGTTGAGCTCATCCCAATCGGCATGATCACTCAAAATAAAACCTCGGTCGGCATTGCGCTTATGGATAGCTTCGGGTAGCAACATCCAGCCCGAAGCCATACCCACTGAAGCAGGCAAGAAGCGCCGTACCAATGGTGAATTCAGCGCATAAGGAGGTACGATGATAATGGAACCTTCCACCTGCCCCTTTTTGGTACCTTGAGCCAAGCGGGTGGAATGTGGTAGCGAAATGCCTTGTGCACGCAGGATTTCGTTGACATTTTCCACCGAACCATGGGTGAAGATCGGGCCAATTGTGGGGTCAAGGCCATGCATCAGCCGTTGAGCCTTGCCCAGGGCATAGCCAGTGAGTACCGTCACTTTGCCCTCCGCTCTATTTTGTGCCCACCAGGTATTGATGTCGGCAAAAACGGCCTCTTGTGTAGGCCATTGGTAGATGGGTAATCCAAAAGTGCATTCGGTGATAAAGGTATGGCAGCGGATGGGTTCAAAGGCTTCGGATAAACCATCGTTTTCCAGTTTGTAATCGCCCGAAGCGACCCACACCTCTCCTTGGTGCTCGACCCGAATTTGGGCAGAACCAACAATGTGCCCGGCGGGGTGAAAGGAAAAACGTACGCCATTGATCAGGCGGCTTTCCCCATAGTCTACTGTTTCGATGTTTATAGGTCCAAGGCGATTTCGGATGACAGGTTTGGCGCTGCGCGTGCAGAGGTAATAATCCGAGCCCCAGCGGGCATGGTCAGCATGGCCATGGGTAATGAGGGCACGTTTGACAGGCTTCCAAGGGTCGATGTAGATCTCGGCAGGTGGGCAATAAATTCCACGGTCAGTAAATTCCAGCAACGCCATAGAAAGCGATTTACAAACAAAGATCAAAAAATAAATATCATTTTCTGAAATTAAAAAACTTTTTATCTTTTAGCACTTAGTTTCATTTCTCCTTTTCCCCAAATCCCCTTATCTTCCGCCTTGGAAACAAAACGTCACCATGTCAGATAAAAAACTGTTCCTGCTAGACGGACATGCGTTGGTCTACCGCGCACACTTCGCCTTCATCACCCGCCCCCTTATCAACTCCAAAGGAGTCAATACCTCCGCCATCAATGGTTTTGTAAATCAGTTGTGGGATTTGATGCGCAACGAAAAACCTACCCATATTGCCGTAGCCTTTGATCCACATGGCCCTACTTTTCGGCATCATATGTACGAGCCTTATAAAGCCAACCGCGAAGAGCAGCCTCAGGACATCGGCATAGCCATCCCCTGGATTGAAAAAATTGTGCGGGGCATGAACATCCCCATCGTCATGGTGCAGGGCTACGAGGCGGATGACGTCATTGGAACCTTAGCCAAACAGGCCGAAGCTGAAGGTTTCACAGTATACATGGTCACTCCAGATAAAGACTACGGTCAGTTGGTTTCCGAAAACATTTTCATGTACAAACCTTCCCGTCAAGGCAATGGTATTGAAATCATGGGGGTGAAGGAAGTTTGTGAAAATTGGGGGATCAAACGGGTTGAACAAGTCATCGACCTGCTCGGCCTCATGGGCGACAGCGTTGACAACATCCCTGGTATTCCTGGCTTTGGTGAAAAAACCGCCGCAAAACTCCTCGATCGCTTCGACTCTATTGAAGGGGTGATCGCCAATGTGAATGAACTCAAAGGCAAGGAAAAAGAGCGGGTAGAACAATACTCCGAACAGGCCTTGTTGTCCAAAAAACTGGCCATAATTGAGACTCAGGTGCCAATTCAATTTGACGCCAACCAATACATCATCGATCCGCCCAACCGGGAAGTGTTGTCGGAAATTTTTAAAGAATTGGAGTTTCGCTCTATCGCAAAAAGGATTTTAGGTGAAGAGGATGGCGGAACCGCCCCAAGCCAACCCGGCCCCGGCCAACAAGGTTCACTTTTTGGCGATGTCGAACCAGGGCCTGCCCCGCTTAAAGGCTCCAGTTTGTCCTCCCACTCGGTTGCTGAAAAAACCATCGACAATACACCCCACCAATACCACCTGGTCAATACACCCGAAGCCATCCAAAAACTGGCTGATGATTTGGCGAAACAAACCGAGTTTTGTTTTGACACCGAAACCACCCACGTGGAACCGACTCAGGCTGAATTGGTGGGCATGTCTTTTGCTTACCAATCAGGAGAAGCCTTTTACGTGCCAGTACCCGGAGGCAAGGAAAAAGCCCAAGCCCTGGTTGAGATTTTCCGCTCTGTGCTGGAGGATGAAAAAATCACCAAAATCGCCCAAAACCTCAAGTACGACGCCATCGTATTCAAATGGTATGGTGTTGAAATCAAAGGTGCCTACTTCGATACCATGGTGGCCCATTACTTGTTGGAGCCTGAAATGCGCCACGGTATGGACTACCTCGCGGAAACCTACCTGAGCTATTCCCCCGTTTCCATCGAAACCCTGATTGGCAAAGGCAAAGGGCAGCTCAATATGCGGGATGTGCCTGTGGAAAAGGTCAGTGATTACGCTGCTGAAGACGCCGACATCACCCTGCAATTAAAATTATTGTTTGCCCCTAAACTTGCTGAAGGTGGGGTGCAGGAGCTTTTTGACACCATCGAATGCCCCCTCATCAAGGTACTTGCCGATCTGGAGTACGAAGGAGTACGCATTGATAGCAACTACCTGGCGGAATATTCCCGTGAACTGGAGGGCCAAATCCTCAGCCTGGAGCAATCCATTTACGAACAAGCTGGGGTTAAATTCAACATCGGATCACCAAAACAGGTTGGAGATTTGTTGTTTGAGCGCTTAAAAATTCCCTACAAAGGGGCCAAGACCAAAACTGGTCAATATTCCACCGATGAAGATAAACTGCAAGAACTAGCCCCGGAATTTCCAATCATCCAAACCATCCTGAACTATCGCGGGCTGGCCAAGCTCAAGTCAACCTACGTTGATGCTTTACCCAAGATGGTCAACCCCCGCACCGGGCGGATTCACTCTTCCTTCAATCAGGCATTGGCAGCTACCGGGCGTTTGAGCTCCAATAACCCCAACCTGCAAAACATTCCGGTACGCACCCCGGAAGGAGCCAAAGTGCGCCGCGCCTTTATCCCACGCGACGAAAATCATACCCTTTTGTCTGCGGATTATTCGCAGATCGAATTGCGCCTGATCGCCGAAATCAGTGAGGATGCGGCGATGTTGGAGGCTTTCCAAAATGGCCAGGACATTCACACTGCCACCGCTGCCAAGGTGTTCAATGTGCCCTTTGATCAGGTGACCCGCGAACAGCGCTACCAGGCCAAAACGGTCAACTTCAGTATTGTTTATGGAGCGGGAGCGACCAACCTCTCCCGTCAGCTCAGCATTAAACGTACGGAAGCCAAAGAATTGATCGACGCTTATTTTTCCCAATACAAAGGACTCAAAGTGTACATGGACAGCGTGGTGGAAGACGCCCGCAAAAGTGGCTATGTTACCACCTTGATGGGGCGGCGGCGCTACATGCGTGACATCAACTCCAAAAGCTCTCTCGAACGCAGCAACGCTGAACGTATCGCCGTGAATACGCCCGTACAAGGTTCTGCCGCTGATATGATCAAAGTAGCCATGGTCAACATCCACCAGGAATTGCTGGCCCGCGGCTTACAAACCAAAATGATTTTACAGGTGCACGACGAATTGGTCTTCGATGTACCCAACGAGGAGCTAGAAATTGTCAAACCAATCATTGTGGAAAAAATGCGCACTGCGCTGCCTCAATTGAAAGTGCCGATTGAAGTGGGCTTGGGCACAGGTTTGAATTGGTTGGAAGCACATTAGTGAAGTTGAGGAGTTGAGAACTCCTCAATTTTTTAAAAAGCTTTTTGTATTTTCACGCTTCAAAAAATACCATTCGTCATGTCATTCGAAGTTGAAGGAAAATTGCATAAAGTCTTTCCATCTGAAAATAAATCGGGTAGCTTCCAGGCTCGTGAGTTTGTGATTGAAGTGGAAAGTGGACAGTACCCACAATTCGTCAAGTTTCAATTGGTTCAAGACCGTTGTAGCCTGATCGACGATTATACCGAAGGTGAAAACATCAAGGTTCATTTCGACCTGCGCGGTCGGGAATGGCAAGGAAAATACTTCACCAATTTGAACGCCTGGCGTTTGGATCGGCCATCCAAGGCAGAGAAAAGCAGTGCACCTAATCCTTCCGCGGAAGAGGATGGATTTTTCCCTAGCGCTGGCGATGAGCGGACAACTGGTGGAGGTGGGAACAGTAAGGATATGGATGATCTGCCGTTTTAGGCAGAGGCTTGCTACTTATCTGACTACCAATTAGTCAGGTAAGTAGCAATTGCGCTTTCAATCCCTAAGTAATCCACATGTTGTCTGAAAATTTCACTGTACGAGAGGGAAATATTGCAGAGGTTGTTGCTCTCAGCATCCAAATTCCCGAGTTCGTTGCTCCACACCCCGCCGAAGAATATCAAAAGCGCCTGAAAGGAGTGCCTAGCCTCATCCTTGTCGCAGAAAATGCTGAAAAAATAATTGGTTTCAAAGTAGGTTACGCCGTGGATGAACAGCTGTTTTATTCCTGGATGGGTGCCGTACTGCCTGAGTTTCGTCAGTTTGGGGTAGCCAAAGCATTGGCCGTCCAGCAGGAAGCGTGGGCCAGAGCACATGGATTTACCTGCATCCAATTCAAAACCCGCAACCGTTTGAAGGCCATGTTGCAGTTTGCATTGGGGAACGGTTTTGATATCATTGGGGTGGAACCGAGGGATACGCTGGCGGAATATCGAATTTTATTGCAAAAATCATTGTAGGGGCAACCCATGCGGTTGCCCTGATATGGTACCCAATTGTGGCCAATTGGACGTACAAGGGCAACCGCAAGGGTTGCCCCTACAGCAGCAACAACAACGCCCGATCCCCCAAATACCGATCAATCACCTTCGGGAATGCATATTTGTTTAATGTTTCACGTTTAACCCAAATCCAATTGGCGGGTATGGGCACCAGCAAAGCCTCCAAATCAATTTCCCAAAAACGCACATTCACCACCTGATGAGTAAGCAATTGTTGAAATACCTTTGAGCCACTGCGCAAGGTGTGCGATGGCAAGGTAAGCCCGGTTTTTTCCAAGAGCTCGGCCTGCAACAACTCCCAGCTTTGCTCCAAGCTTTCATTTTCCAACAAGGGAAACTGGTACAGTTCCTGCCAAATGTCTTTTTCCTCCCGTTTTTGAATTAAGACCTGGCCTTCAAAATTGAACACGAGGTAATGAAAAAAACGCTCCGTTTTGACAATCTTTTTGCTCTTAACAGGCAGTTCTCCGATGCGTTGTTCCTTTAAGGCCACGCAACCTGATTGAAGTGGACATTTTTTGCATTGCGGATTGCGTGGCAAACAGACAGTTGCCCCAAAATCCATGATGGCCTGATTGTAACGACCTGCTTGGGTTGCATCGAGCAAGGTTTCGGCTAATCCGGTGAATTGTTTTTTTCCTTCCGTGGTGTCTTGTGGCGTACTGATGCCAAAAAAGCGCGCAAGCACCCGAAACACGTTGCCGTCCACTACAGCATGCGGTAAATTGTAGGCAAAAGAAGCAATCGCAGCGGCGGTGTAGGGCCCCACCCCTTTGAGCAAACGGATGCCATCATAGGTTGTTGGGAATACCCCAGCCAGGTCCTGTGCGACATACCGGGCAGCAGCCAGCAAGTTGCGAGCCCGGGAATAATAGCCCAGACCTTCCCACAGTTTCATCACCTCATCGTCGGGAGCAGCGGCCAGATCTTGAATGCTTGGATAAGTTTCCACAAAACGCAGGTAATATGCCAGCCCCTGTTCCACCCGGGTTTGTTGCAGGATGATTTCCGAAAGCCAGATGTGGTAAGGGTTTTGAATTCCTTTCCAGGGCAAGGGCCGGTCTTCTGGATGGTACCAGGCCAACAAATTTTCTTGAAAAAAGCGGTGATGCTCCATACAATTGTGCACAAAAAAATTAGGCGATGAAGATAAGTCTCCATCGCCAAAACTAGCTATCTAAAAAATAAAAGGCTCAATTGGGTGATTTCAAGGCGGCAGCCATGCCAGCTTTGAACAAGGTCAACAAATGCAGTCATTACCAAATGCGGCCATTATTCTGCATCGTCTAATACCATATCGGTGTAGCGTTTACCGATCATTTCTTTGAGTTCTTTGCGTGCAAAAAAGATGCGGCTTTTAACTGTTCCTAGGGGCAAATCCAGGTAATCGGCAATTTCCTGGTACTTGTAGCCCTGGTAGTGCATCAGGAAAGGAACCCGGATGCTGTCATCCAGTTTTTCGATCAGTTGCACGAGTTCTTTCATCATGATACTGGATTCTGCCCGGTTGTCGATGGTGTTGGCGCTGGAATTGATGTAGTACAAATTATCCGTAGAGTCAACGATGGTGTTGGCCTTGGCTTTTTTGCGGTAGTTGTTGATGAAAATGTTTTTCATGATCGTGAACAACCACGCCTTGAAATTGGTACCAGGGCGGAATTTGTCCATGTTGGTCATGGCCCGGTATGCTGTTTCCTGGTAAAGGTCTTTGGCATCCTCCGTGTTTTTGGTCAGATTGAATGCAAAAGAATGCAGAAGAACAGACATGCTATCTAGTTGGGTATGGAAATCAGATGGGTATGACATGCTTGCTGGTTTTAATGGCTTTGACTGCAATTGAACACAATCGTTGAATCAAAATTAGACATTAGTTAAACAAAATGCAAGAATTTATACCTTTTTTTCAACAACTCCCTAAAATTGTTTAACTTCAGTGGTCCTAATTTTTATTTTTACACCTGTAAATCAATGTTTTGCGTAATTTTTACAGAATTTTATTTTTTCAGAAAAAAATGAAAGAAAGAGTCTGAATTTCAGAATTCACAATTTCATACTTCGTTTATCCAGGTATTACTACGACAAAAAGCCAGCCCTGGATTCAAGACTGGCTTTTTGTTTAACTTTTTACTTCAACAAAATTGGTTGGTTATTTTTGCGCGGTCTGGATGAGCCTTAGGGCGACAAAGGCAAAAATGATGTTTGGCAGCCATGCTCCTAACCATACCGGGATGGTTTGCCCCAGAGCAAATACGTTGGTGAATTTTGATAAAAACACAAAGATGGCTCCAACGCCAATCCCCAATGCCAGGTGAAACCCAAATCCACCCCGCACTTTGCGCGAGGCAATCGCCATACCAATAAATGTGAGGATAAAAATGGTGGCAGGGTCAGCGGTGCGGCGGTACAATTCAAATTCGTATTTACGGGTATTGCTGGCACCACGAGCGTTTTGTTGGTTGATGTAACGCATCAGTCGTGGGGTGACCATCATACTTTGTTGGCTGGAGAAATCCACAAAGTCTTCGGGGAAAAGGCTCAGGGTGGTATCTTTGGATTCGGACATATGCATCTCCAGTTTTTCCTTCAGGCCGTTAAAATTGTGCGTGCTGTAATCCCACAATCGCCATTTGCGGGTTTCGGGAATGAATTCGGCCCGATCGGCTTTGGTATAGCTGATCAGTTGTTGGTCTTTAAAGTGTTCAATGCGAAAATCGCGGGCAGTACTGTCGTCTTTGCGGTAAAAGCCGATGAACACTTTGGTCCCCGGTGCTACAAACAAGTGAATATTGGTAGCCTTGCCCTTGTCGTCGTTTTTATCAATGTATTTATGCGTGATGTCCTGTCGGTATTTTTCCCCAATGGGCATAATGAGGTGGGTACAAAGCAAGTACAACAAGGTCAAAAAAGCCGCTCCAAAAAAATACGAGCGCATCAGGCGATTGAAACTAACCCCGGCATTAAAAATGGAGATGATCTCTGAGCTATACGCCATCCGCGAAGTAAAAAAGATCACGGAAATGAGGGTGCAGACCGACCACAACTGGCCACCAATCCACAACATAAAACTGGGATAGTATTGCAGTACGATCTCCTTGGTCGTAATGGGCTCTTCGATAAATTTTTCAACCTTTTCACTAAAATCCAGGATAACCGCGATCATCAAAAAGATCAGCACGGTAAAAAAGAAGGTGGACAAAAATTTTTTGATTATGTACCAGTCCAGGATTTTTATGTAGTTGTTCATTCCAAATAATTGAAGTGCAAAAGTAGCTTTTTTTAAAGGAGTACCCAAGTCTTGAAGATGTGGATCATTTTTTTGCGAAAAAGCTAAAAAAGTTGTAACATCGTTTCTTCAAGTAAACGCATCCTAGTGAAATCAACTTTTTTACCATCGAGGTTTTTTATTGCCTGTAGTGTATTAACCCTGGTTTTTGCCATGGGTTTTGCCATTCCCATCCTGTTCCCGATCGGGCAATTTTTACTTTTTATTTTTCTAGCGCTGGTTTTAACCGATTGGATGCTTTTGTTTCAGACTGGCGTGAATTTGAATGGGGTTCGTCGTTTACCCCGCATGTTGAGCTTGGGAGACGAAAATCCGGTTTACCTTGATTTGAACAACGACTCCAGCCTAAGATTGCGCATCAAGCTCATTGACGAGCTTCCTGAGCAATTGCAAACCCGTAATTTTGTACAAAGCCTGACCCTACAAAGGGGAGAAGTAGCTTCCATCCGCTATGATTTACGCCCGGTAGAACGTGGAGAATATAATTTTGGCGCAACCAACTGTTATGCTACGGGTCTGTTTGGGCTGGTCGAGCGGCGCTTCCAACTCAATCAAAGCCCCATGAAAGTGGCGGTCTACCCTTCGGTGATTCAAATGAAACAGATGGAGATGCGGGCTTTTGAACGCACCACCACCCGCGAAGGTATCAAACACATTCGCCGAATTGGGCACAGTTATGAGTTTGAACAAATCAAAAACTATGTGGCTGGAGATGATTTTCGCAGCATCAACTGGAAAGCCAGCAGCCGCAAGGAAGGTTTGATGGTCAATCAATTTGAAGACGAACGGGCTCAGCAGGTGTATTGCATCATCGACAAAAGTCGGGTGATGCGAATGCCATTCAAAGGCCTGAGTCTGATGGATTACGCGATCAACGCAACCTTGGCCATTTCCAACATCATCATCAAAAAATACGATAAAGCAGGTTTGATTACTTATTCTGATAAAATTGGCGCGACCATTAAAGCAGACAATCGCCCTACCCAGTTGAATTTTATTCTGAACGCGCTCTACAAAGAAAAAGAGCGCCCTTTGGAGGCCAACTATGAACTGCTTTTCCACATCAGCAGCAAACTGATCAACGGCCGGAGCCTTATTCTGCTTTTTACCAATTTTGAAAGTGCTTTTGCCCTGGAAAGAGCCTTGCCCATTCTGCGGCGCATCAATCGCCGGCACCTCCTAGTCGTCGTCTTTTTTGACAATACCGAAATTCGCGAATTCGCCGAACAAGATGCTAAAGACGTCGAAGGCATTTACCAACAAACCATGGCGCGAAAATACCTC
>JAAFHQ010000020.1 GCA_013298445.1 Chitinophagales bacterium
GTAGCTGGATCCGCTGCCTGAATGGAGGCAATCGTTGGAAAACCAGCAGCCTGAAATGCGGCATTGGTGGGTGCAAATACGGTCAGTGGCCCAGCTGCGGTCAATGCATTGACCACTCCACTACCTGCACGAGTTACCGCAGCCACCAGGTAACTCAAGTTTGCATTGGCTGAAGCCAAACCTACAATGTTTACCGATGGGGGAAGAATAACTGCGTTGATCACATGGATCACTCCATTGGAGGCGCTAACATCTGCCTGGGTCACTGTGGCACCGTTGATGGATACACCAGCAGCGTTTTTCGTGATAAAAGCATCCACATTGCTCAACATTTTGGTGGCCTGGTTGTCTCCTGATTGAATAGCTGCTGCATTGATCTTGCTGCCAATTACATGGTACTGCAACACAGCCTGTAGTGTAGCCACTGGCGTGCTGTTGATCGCATCGACATTTGCAAAACCTGCTGCACGGAAAGCAGCATCGGTTGGGGCAAAAACAGTCAAGCTGCCAGTGCTCAATGCATCGGCCAATCCGGCGCGTACCACTGCCGCCTCTAGCAAGGTAAAATCAGCTCCATCTACCACAATTTGGGTGATGGTTTTGGCATCTGCTGCATCGTCATCGTTGTCGTCACAAGCTGCGGTCAGGGCCAAGGCAAAAACACTGAGTAGGGTTACCATTAAACTACGCATTGGGAACTTCAGAAATTTGGTTGTCATAATTTGATTCATTTTGGTTGATAAGTCATAAAGTATGAAATCAGGAATAGTAACGTAGTTTATATTGCTATGTTTATAAAAATGGCTCAAGAGTACCCGCTTGTCTAATTCTTTACATTAGGTTGTGATTTTGTCTCTTTCCATGAACAAATTCGATGTTCTGCTTAATGACCGGAATCACAGTCAGTCTAATCCTTGTTTTGTAGCTGCACCTCCTGTAAATTATGGCCTAATCAAAAAAGGGGTAAAGCATCAGCATTGATGCCCTACCCCTTTTGTTTCTATTTACGGATGCCTTTCATGCATGGGCATCACCAGGTCGTGCGACTTACTAGGGCTGTCGAGCAGCCTGACGAGCCAGCAACTTCCAGTCCGGCCCATACTTTTGCCAAATTTGCAGCACGAACAGTTTCACCGCTCCTGGCTTACCTCCATCCTTGATTTCTCCAGCCAGTTTGTGGCGCACAATCGCTGTTTTACCCACAATTTTAATGCTCTGTTCGGTCAGGTCCATGGTGACAAAATCAGATTCACCAGTAGAAATCGATTTGACCACCATGGCCTTGTCTTCAATTTTTCCATTGGAATGGCCGTAGCTCAAATCAGGAGCAAGAATGGCTTCCAGACCAGCTTTGTCTGCATCAAGCATGGCTTTGCGCCAGGCTAAAACGGCGTCGGCCACCTGTTGCTCTGCTTTGGACTGTGCAAAACTGCTGCCAGCTACTCCTAGCAAAAAAAGCAGAAGGATTGATTTTTTCATCTTCATGTATTGTTTATAGTTGTTAAGGCGAATGATGGGGTTCCGTTTATTTACGTTTACTAAACTTTTGAAGTTTAGTAAACGTAAATAAACGGAACCCCATTAAGGCAGTGCATAAGCTACGTACTGATTGCCCTTGGGTGTACCCAATTTGGTGCCCCCACAAGCCAGCACAATATACTGTTTACCATTGATGGCGTAAGTGGCTGGGGTGGCAAAAGCAGCGGCAGGCAGTTTGGTTTCCCACAGCACCTTACCCGTCCTTTTGTCAAATGCCCGGAACATGCCATCTTTGGTCGCTGCGATAAAAAGCAAACCACTCGCCGTCACCACCGGGCCGCCGTAGTTTTCCACTCCGGTGTTGCGGATTCCTTTTGAGATCAAAGCTGGCTCTTCGCCAAAGGGTACCTGCCAGAGGTATTCACCCGTATTCAAATTGATGGCACTGAGTTGACCCCAGGGAGGACTGATGGCCGGCAACCCTTTGCTGTCGAGGAATTTGTTGTAACCGGTGCTGTAAAAAGGCAATTGGGCGGGTTTTGATGCTCCGGCTACGGCACCTACTTCTTTTTTCTCATCCCCAAACAGATAGGCCACCAAAGCCTGTTTTTCAGCGGAAGAAAGTGCTGGAAAGCCTGGCATCATGCCTTTACCCGCAGTGACGATTTGGGTAACGAATTCCCGATCCCGTTTTTTCCCAATGTCCACTAAAGTAGGAAAACCACTTTTGGCGTTGCCTTTGCGGTCTATTCCGTGGCAAGAAGCACAAGTGTTGAGGTATACCCTTTCACCGGGACTGGCATTGGCCAGCAAATCGGTAGCGGGTGGTTTCATGGTCAAAATCCAGGCCATTTCGTTGCTGTTGACGTAGAGGGTACCCTCAGGGTCGGCAGCGGCACCACCCCACTCTGCACCACCGTCGTATCCAGGAAAAATCACAGTGCCCTCGATGCTGGGGGGATCGTAAAAGCCGGTTTTGTACTTGCGGAAATTTTGCTTCAACTCCTCGCGGTTTTCGGCATAGGGGCTGATGTCATTTTCGGTCAGTGCATTGGATTGGCGGGCGTAGGGAAGGGGAAGTGTAGGCATTGGTTGGGTTTTCCAAAGCTTTTCACCTTTTAAACCCACCGTAGGCACAGGTATTTCCTTGATCGGGTAAATGGGTTCGCCAGTAACCCGGTCAAATACAAATACAAAACCCTGCTTGGTCACCTGCGTTACCACGTCGATGGATTTGCCATTTTTTTGCAAAGTCATCAAGTTGGGCGGAGCGGGCATGTCGCGGTCCCAAACATCGTGATGGGTAGTTTGGTAATGCCAGAGGCGCTTGCCCGTGCGGGCATCCAGCGCTAGCAAGCAATTGGCAAACAAGTTTTGCCCCTTACGGTTGCCGCCATAAAAGTCGTAGCCAGCCGACCCGGTCGGTACATACAGAATACCTCGTTTGCGATCTACGGACATACCGGACCAATTGTTGGCCGCACCAGTATAGGTATTGAGGTAGGCGTCTTTGGGGAAAGTTTTGTAGCCATATTCACCCGGATAAGGGATGGTGTGAAAGGTCCAGGCCACCTTGCCCGTACGTACATTGAAGGCGCGAATGTCTCCAGGGGCGGCGTCGGAGCCTTCAGAAAGCCGAACGGGCATCACGATGAGGTCTTCAAAAATGGTACCCGGTGTGTTGGAAATGATGAATTTTTTCTTTGCAATTTCGGGCAACCCTGTGTGCAAATCCACCTTGCCCTGGTCGCCAAAGCTGGTGATGGGTTTACCCGTCTTGGCATCCAGTGCCCAGAGATTGGGCCCAGCGGTGTACAAAATGCGCTGCTCTTTTCCATCTGTCCAATAGGCTACGCCCCGACTGGTGCTAGACCAATCTTTTAAAGGGTCGCCAAAACGCCAGAGCTGTTTCCCGGTAGCAGCGTTCAGGGCAAAGGCTTGTACACTGGCACTTACGCCATACAACACGCCATCGATTACGAGTGGGTTGACTTGCATTTGCCCGGAGTCGGGTAAGGAGTAGCGCCAGGCGATTTTGAGTTTGTCGACGTTGCTGGGAGTGATGTCGGCAAGTTCGGAGTAATGGTTGCGGTCGGGACCGCCGAGGTATTCGGGCCAATCTGAATCAGTGGGATCAGTGTCCGCATTGTTCCAGGCCAGGATACTCAAAAAGAGCAGTCCAAGTAGGGAGAAAATAGCCAAACGTTTCATAGCACTTGCTTGCGAATTGATGAAGAGAGCTGGCTAAAATAGAGTTTTTTAGTTGAGGGAGGTTGAGAAAGTTGAGAAAGTTTAGGCTACCGCAGCAACTTAGGCAACATCCTTGTCAAAATTGCTGCGGTAGCCTCAACTTTCTCAACCTCCCTAAACCTTCTCAACCTTTACAAAAGAGTCTTAAACTCCTTACTCACCTGTTCCCCGGGAAAATAAACCCTTTCCAAAAACAAACCAGCTGGCGGCGCAGTGTATTGAGCAGGCTCCTGGCTAGGCGCTTCGAGCCATTCTTTAAATTTGGCGGGATCCATCCGGCCTGTGCCTACTTCCACGAGGCTTCCCACGACGCGGCGCACCATTTTCCACAAAAAATGGGAAGCCACAATGTGCACAATGATCATGTCACCTTTTTCTACCACCTTGAGCTGTTGCAGCTCTACTTTGGAGCTTTTTTCTGTCCCTTTTTCATTCGAGAAAGACTTGAAGTCGTGAAAACCCACCAGGTGTGCAGCAGCCTGATTCATACGTTCCACATCCAATGGGTCTTTGACCCACCACATGAAGTGTTTGCCGAAGGCGTTGCGGCGGCGCGAGATTTGATAGATGTAGCTACGTGCAATGGCGTCGTGGCGGGCATGGAATTTTGGAGACACCGAATCCACGCTGATGATGTTGACATCGTGGGGCAGCAGGTCATTCATTTTTTGCCGAATTAAGCGGACTGGCATTTTGGAGTTCACGTCCAGATGCGCTACTTGCCCCAGGGCATGCACACCTGCGTCGGTGCGCCCGGAGCCATATACTTCTACCTTGTCGGTTTCAAATACTGTTTTTGCAGCTTTGATCAATAAGCCCTGAATGGAACGGGCATCTTCCTGGACTTGCCAACCTTTAAAGCGGCCACCATCGTATTCTATAGTCAGTTTAAACTTTCCCATCCTGCAAAAATGCGGCGGGATTTAGAGGTTTTACAGCATTTGAGGCTTTTTTTTCACATGATTAGCCTTTTTTCTTTTCGCCACAAAGGCACAAAGGCACGAAGTGCTATAAATTGGATCAATCCTGCTTTGTGTCTCGGTGCCTTTGTGGCGAAAAAAATTCACAAGCAGCTTTTAAAAATCTGCATACCCCGTTCCATTTCCTCTTCATTTGCGGAAGCAAAACCCAGGCGGGTTACATTCAAATCGGGGGTATAATTGGAAGCGTCTGGAATGTACAGGCCTTTTTGCAGCAGTTTTTCGCGGATTTTGCGCAAGGGGAATTCGGGATCAAACTGCGCCCATACCGCCATACCACCCCTGGGTTTTTCAAACTCAACAATGGAGCCCAATTCCTGGGTGAGCATTTCACAAAACAAGTTTCGGCGCTGTTGGTAGGTCTTTTGCGCTTTTTTCAGGTGGCGTTTCATTTCCCCGTCCCGAAAGAGCGTTGCGGTAGCTGCTTCCAATAAATTGTCCCCTTGGCGATCCAGAATGCGGCGCAAGCGGGCCAGATTTTCAATTACCTCGCTCGGCGCAGCCACGTAACCAATGCGCAGGGAAGGCGAAAAAGCCTTGCACAAGGAGCCTACGTACACCACATGCCCACCCGTGTCGGCACCCGCCAGGGGAAGGATCGGATTGCTGTTGTAATGAAAATCATAGTCGTAATCATCTTCCAGAATACAAAAATGGTATTGCTGCGCCAATTGCAGGAGACGCAGGCGGCGCTCGGCGGGCATGGTCACAGTGGTAGGATAGTGGTGGTGCGGAGTGACGTAGACAAGCCGTACAGGCTGTTCCTGACACAATTGTTCGATGGCTTGCACATCTATGCCGTGCTCATCTACTGGGACATGCAACAATTTAGCACCTTGGCGCTGGAAAATCAAATTGGCCGAGCCATAGGATATTTTCCCGACCACCACCACATCCTGAGCCTGTACCAGCAACTGAGCCGTGAGGTAAATGGCCATCGTACTGCCACGGGTGATCAGCACATTGTCCAATTCGATGGGCAGGCCGCGTGTTTCGCGCAAGTATTTGGTCATCTGTGTCCGCAGCGTCAACTCGCCCAGGGTATCGCCGTAAAAGAATAAGTTTTTGCGGTAACCTTGCTGGAGTGCCGTGCGGTAGGCGCGGTTGAGGGCGTCCCAAGGGGCGAGGCGCACGTCCGGGAAGCCGTCGTCAAAGGCAAGGCTGTTGCTGCCGCGCAAAATGGGTTTACTCAGGCTTGGATCAGCATAAAAGGAAAAACCGGCCTTGACCCGGGGATTGGTGGCTGGGTTGAGTTTGGGGTTGAGTCCCTGGACTTTGATTTCAGGCAATTTTTGACTCACAAAAGTGCCCTTGGCTGCCTGGGTTTCGATCCAGCCTTGTGCCAATAGCTCATCGTAAGCAGCTACAACCGTTTGGCGGTGTACGCCCAACACCTCCGCCAGTGCACGAGTCCCAGGCAATTGTGCCCCAGCCGGGATGGTGCCTTTGCGGATCTGCTCCGCCAGGCTATTGGAGATTTGGATAAAAACGGGAGCTTTAACTCCTTTGTCGATGTGGATAAGGGTAGCAAAAGGCAGCATGGTTGGTGATGGTCTGTTCCGGTCAAAAATACAAATCTGGACTATTGATTTTTTATAAACTGGCAACTTATAGTAGTCCTTTTTGCCCTATTTTTGTTCAAAATGAATAAATCATGGCTTCCAATACCGAAAAACAACAACCTGCATTAGCCGACACCCCCAAACCGCCTTATTACGCGGTCATTTTCAGCACTACGCGCACCGAAGGCGACAATGGCTATGGGGAAATGGCGGAAAAAATGGCTCAGCTTGCTACCACCATGCCCGGGTACTTGGGGGTAGAAAGCACCCGGAATGAAATTGGCATCACTGTGTCGTACTGGAAAGACCTGGAAAGCATCAAAAACTGGAAATACCAAATGGAACACGTGGAGGCCCGGGATTTGGGGCGGGAGGTTTGGTACCAGTCGTATCGCTTGCGGATTGCGAAGGTGGAGCGGGATTATGGATTTGAGAAGCGGTAAGGGGAGGATTATTAGCCTTGAGGTGATTGGATGATCAAGGTGAGGATTTTTTTTGAGTTACGAGTTCAGAGTACATGACTTACGACTTTAGAAGTGAGCTACCGCGGCGACTTAGACACAGCCTTGGTCTGGGTCGCTGCGGTAGCTCACTTCTAAAGTCGTAAGTCATGTATTCATGTACTCGTAACTCAACTAAAACCAATTATTCAAACTTAGGGAATTATTCAATCTCAAAAATCCCTTCTACTTCCACTGCCACATTCCCCGGTAACGAGCCCATGCCCACCGCGCTCCGCACACCCTTGCCGTACTCATCGCCCCACAAATCGACAAACAGCGTGCTGCAGCCATTGATCACCACCGGGTGCATGGTGTATTCTGGAGTGCTGTTCACCATGCCCAATAATTTGACTACTCGTTTGATGCGATCGAGATTACCCAGGTGTTTTTTCAGGGAGGTCAACATGGCCAGTCCACATTGGCGGGCGGCGATTTGGCCTTCGGTTTCGTCGAGGTCCAGTCCCAATTTACCACTAATAAAGCTGCCGTCGCTTTGCACCGAAACGTGGCCAGACACATACACCAACTTATCCACCGTGAGGCAACTGTGGTAAATGCCCTTTGAGCCGGGAAGGGTAGGTAAAACGAGTCCCAATTCGGCCAATTTTTTTTCGATATTGCTGTTTTCCATGTCGTTAGGAAATTTTTTTTGCTTTTTTTATAAATCCAACTCCACCTCATACACCTCCATATCACTCTTGTCAAAAGTAAAACCCCGTTTTTCAAACAATCGAATCATCGACTTATTTTGCGACAAAACTGAGGCCACAATTTTTTCAATTTTCCGATCGCGCGCGATGTCTAAAATATAATCGGTCATGATATTCCCCAGCCCCCGGCCCTGAAAATGATCCGCAATCAGGATAGAATACTCCGCCGTTTCCCGCCAGGCATCTTCAATAATCCGCACTGAGCCCAGTAGTTCCCGACCAGCCCCACGGCTGATTTCCGCCACAATGGCCATTTCCCGATCGTAATCAATATGGGTAAAGCGGATCAGCCAGGCATGGTTGATTTTGGGGATGTAGCCAAAAAAACGCATGTACAAAGAATCGTTGGAAACGCCCTGTAACATTCGGGCCATGGCGGGTTCATCCTCCGGGCGAATCGGCCTTAGGGTGACTACTTCACCGGTTTTGAGGGTGAGTGTTTTGGTGTATTTTTTGCCCGGATAGGGTGAAATGACCAAATGGCGGTATTCCGGTCCATCGTTCTCCGGGATATTTTCTTCCAACACTACCGTTGCATCTACCACAATTCCCCCCTTCGCGTCGGCCAACAAGGGGTTCATTTCGATCTCCTTGAGTTCAGGGAAATCCATCACGAGATAGGCAAATTTGCAGAGCAAAAAATCGAGTTCAGCCAGGTTGCTGCCCGGCTGTCCGCGATAACCTTTTAACAGTGGATACATCCGGGTCCCCTCGATGAGGCGCTGCGCCAGGGCCATGTTTAAAGGCGGCAAACCCATCTGGGTATCTTTAAACACCTCCACCGCAATGCCCCCCCGCCCAAATACAATCACTGGTCCAAAAACCGGATCTTTTTTTGCCCCCATGATGATTTCGAAGGGGCGGTAAACCATTTTTTCCACCATAACCCCCTCGGCTTTGACGCCAGGTTGGTGCTGCTCCAGGTTGTGCAGGGTATTGCGGTAAGCCAGGCGCAAGGCATTTTCATCTTGCAGGTGCAAGTGTACGCCACCCACTTCAGTTTTGTGGCCGATTGCCGAGGAAACCAATTTCAGTGCTACCGGATAGCCCAATTGCTCACCCGCCTCGGCGGCTTCTTCAATGCTTTGACAAAACAAACTCCGATTGACCGGTATTTGGTAAGCTGCCAAAAGCGCTTTGGCCTCATGATCGAGCAATACGGTACGCTTTTGCTGCCGGGCATTTTGGATGATGGTCCTGGCTTTAGCGGTATCGGGCTCAAAATCTTTGGGGATTGCCGGGGGTGTTTCGTACAACAATTCCAAATCGCGCATGTACCGATGGATGCGCAAGAAAGTATCTACCGCGCTTTCGGGAAAACGGTAATTGGGAATTCGCCCTGCTTCCAGGATTTTGCGGGCAGCGCGTACTTCCCCTTCTCCCATCCAGGCACTCAACAAGGGTTTATTGCAGTGGCGACTGGCTTTGACCAATGCCTCTGCCATGGCTACCGCCTGGGCTTCATTGTTGGGAGAAAAAATGGCCAATACCCCGTGGACTCCCTCATCGCGCAAACAGGTTTGAACCGCAATTCCGTATTGCTCAGGATCGGGCTGACTCGGTAAATCTACAGGATTGCATATTTCTTGAGTAGATGGCAGGATTCCCGCCAAAGCCTGAATGCTGCGATCTGACAAGGTAGCCAGTTGCCCCCGGTTGTGGATCAAGTGGTCGGTAGCCAATACACTGGGGCCTCCGCCGTTGCTGACGATGGCGAGGTTGTTGCCCCGAGGGCGGGGTTGCATGGCCAGCGCCTGAGCGAGGTTGAACAGCTGGGCAATGGTGGTTACCCGAATGACCCCGGCACGGCGAAAAGCGGCATCAAAAGCAGCATCATTGCCAGTCAGGGTGGCGGTATGGGAAAAAGCGGCTTTTACCCCTTCTTCACTACGTCCAGCCTTGAGTACGATGATCGGTTTGTGGCGGGCAAAAGCCCGGGCCGCACTCATAAATCGCCGGGCATTTTGCAGGCTTTCCATGTAAATCAGGATGCAGGAAGTCTGCGAATCGGAGCCGAAATAATCAATCAAGTCAGCAAAACCAATGTCTGACATTTGCCCTGGGCCTACTACATAACTGAAGCCAACCCGTTGTTCAACGGACCAGTCCAGGATAGAACTGAGCAGTGCACCACTTTGGGAAATCAGCGCGAGATTGCCGGGCAAGGGCATTTTGGAAGAAAAACTGGCATTGAGCCGCTGATGGGGGGCAATAAAACCCATACTATTTGGCCCCAACAGACGCATGTGGTAACGGCGGCAAATCTGTTGGGCTTGTTGACGGTATTGTTGCAGGGTTTCGGCAGAGTAGAGCTGGTCGGAGGCGACCAGGGCTATGCTGCCAACCCCAGCCTTACCACATTCATTGAGCAGTTCCCCCCACTGATTGGGCGTGGTAGTGATGAGCGCGAGATCAACTTTTACCGGTAATTCGGCGATGGTTTTGAACGAAGCAGGGCCACCCGCAGCAAGGCCACTTGGCGCAACCGTGTAGATGGGACCTTTAAACCCAGCCTGAGCGAGGTTGTGCACCAAGCGGTAACCAGGGTTTTCCACATCAATGAAGTCACCAACGATGGCTAGCGATTGTGGTTTAAAAAGCTTGTCCAGCTTCTGCTTCATGGCTTGTAGATTAAATCTTCGCTAACTCAACAAGTCAACCATTTCTACCAGATTGCTGTCCATTTGTTGGTGTTTGATGCACTGTCCGAATGGGGTATACACAATTTCGTTGTTCACAATCCCGATCATGACGTTGGACTTGCCTTCGATCAGGGCCCTGGTGGCTGCTGCCCCCATCCGACTGGCGCGTACCCGCTCCATGCAGGTTGGGCGGCCACCCCGTTGGATGTGCCCCAAGATGGAAACCTTGATTTCGTAATGGTCTAGTCTGGCCTTGACCATTTCCGCAATTTTGTGGGCACCACCGGCCTCGTCTCCTTCGGCAACCACCACTATGCTGGAGTTCTTTTTGTTTTTCCAACCCCATTCCAGCTTTTCAATCAAACCTTCAATGTCGGTATGGGTTTCGGGCACCAGGATCGCCTCGGCTCCAGTAGAAATCCCCGCCGCCATGGCAATAAACCCGGCATCACGCCCCATCACTTCGATAAAAAACAAACGATCGTGGGCGCTAGCAGTGTCGCGAATTTTATCGATCGCTTCCATCGCGGTATTGATTGCAGTGTCGTAACCAATGGTATAATCCGTGCCCATCAGGTCATTGTCGATGGTGCCTGGGCAACCTACAAACTTGATGTCGGGATATTCCTGCATAAAAATATGTGCCCCAGTGAAGGTGCCGTCCCCACCAATGGCTACGATGCCGTCGATGCCAAATTTGGCCAGGTTTTCGTAGGCTTTTCGGCGACCTTCGGGCGTGCGGAATTCGGCACAACGCGCCGAACGCAGAATCGTCCCACCTTGTTGAATGATGTTGCTGACCGAATGGTGATCCATGTCGTACATGTCACCATCAATAAAGCCTTGATAACCACGGCAGATACCAGCAGCAGCCAGGCCTTCATGCAAGGCGGTGCGTACTACCGCGCGGATACAGGCGTTCATGCCCGGAGAGTCTCCACCTGAGGTGAATACGGCAATTTTTTTCATGTTGTTCGGGTTATTGGGGTGACCTCAGGGAAGGGATCGTTACACAAAACGCCGCCGCACCAACTTGATGAACGACTGCGCAATTTCACTGCGCTCATCGTCGCCCCAGTTGAATTGTGTGGCAATTCCGATGAGGTAACTTTTGGCACTTTCCAGGCTGGGGAAATTATTCAGTGCCCGCAGGACTTCATCCAGTTTGCTCATGTCCCGACCAAACAACTCATTCATATATAAGAGTCGATCATTGATGGACATACCCTTGGTCAGATCTGGGATGGGTACCTCGCTCAATTTTTCGGATAACTCGGTTGCTTTTTTGAAGGAGAAGAGTGCTTCTACCCGGCTATTGCTACTGCCTGATGAAGGAGTAGGTTCTGGGGTTACGGGTGGAGGCGGTGGAGGGGTCACCGGAATTGGCTCCGGTTTTACCTCTACCACTGGTGGTTTGTATGGCTCTACAGGTGGAATGTATACTTTGGGCTCCTCGCGCACCTCTACAACGGGGGGCACTTCCACTTTGGGTGGCTCTACATTGACCACAGGTGGCACGTAGGCTTTGGGTGCTTCATAAACCGGCTTGACTGGCTCAGGCTCGGGTTTTGGTTCCGGCTTGGGCTCCGGCTTGCTGACTGGAATTTCTACCAGCGGTGCACTGACCGTAATTTTACCAGACTCTCCGGTATCTTCCAAAAAAGTTTGGTACAACTGGCGTAGATAACTCAACATCAGGTCGCGCTCAATCGGTGTAGGTTGAGGCGAACCATCCATTTCCATACTCTTGAAGAGTGAATTGATCTTACGAACGAGAATTCGGGCTTGTTGCAAATCCATTGCGTCTAATTCATTTTGGGTTACAAAATACGGAAATGTTTGTTACGAATGTTGAAAAACGTCAATTGGAGGGCGGGTAATATGTCAGTGGGAAAGTATATTTTGGGTTTAGGGAGGTTGAGAAGGTTGAGGGAGGTTTAGGCTGCCACAGCGACTAGGTCACCGAGCGGAGCCGAGGTGCAGAGTCGCTGCGGTAGCCTAAACCTTCTCAACCTCCCTCAACCTTCTCAACTTACTTCAAAATCAGACTCGCCCGCTCCGGCCCCACCGAAATGATGGTAATCGGCACACCCAGGTAACGCTCCAGCGCTTCCAGGTAGGTACGGGCAGTATCGGGCAATGCCGAATATTCGATGCCAGCCGGAAGCGATTGTTGCCAACCACTAAAGGCTTCATATACAGGCTCAACCTCTTCATCACAAAGATCAAAAGGCAACTGATCCGTCAATTGGCCATTGATTTTGTAATGCGTAGCAGCATAAATGGTATCAAAAATATTGAGTACGTCCAGTTTGGTCACGTTCAGTTGGGTGACCCCGTTGAGCATGATGGTATACTTAAGCTGGGGCAGGTCGATCCAGCCACAACGACGGGGGCGGCCAGTAGTAGCGCCAAATTCGGCACCTTCCTTGCGCAGCAATTCCCCCGTTTCATCGTGCAATTCGGTAGGGAAAGGCCCTGAACCCACGCGGGTGCAATAAGCCTTGGTGATGCCGATTACCTCCTTGATAGTCGAAGGCGCTACACCCAAACCCGTACAAACTCCGGCGGTGATGGTATTGGAAGAAGTGACAAAAGGGTAAGTTCCGAAGTCGATGTCGAGCATGGAGCCTTGAGCACCTTCAGCCAGGATTCTTTTGCCTTCAGCCAAGGCCTGGTTGATGAAGTATTCACAATCTACCAGGTTCAGCGAACGCAACATTTGCAGGCTGTCCATCCATTTTTTTTCTTCCCCTTCCAGGTCGAAATCTACGGCAGGATATTGCCCCAGCAGCATCAGGTGCTTTTGCTTGAGCGTTTCGTATTTTTCCAAAAAGTTGGGCGAAGTAACGTCGCCTACGCGCAGGCTGTTGCGTCCGGTTTTGTCCATGTAAGTTGGGCCAATCCCGCGCAGGGTAGAACCAATTTTGGCCTTGCCCTTCGCATTTTCAGATGCAGCATCCAAATAGCGGTGAGTAGGCAAAATCAAATGGGCTTTGCGGGCCACGAACAGGCGGCTGTGATAATCTACACCAACTTCAACCAGTTTTTCGATTTCTTTTTCCAGCGTGATGGGGTCCAATACCACGCCATTGCCAATCAGGTTGATCAGCTCATCGCGGAAAATACCGGAAGGGATGGTGTGCAGGACAAATTTTTTGCCATCAAACTTGAGGGTGTGCCCGGCATTGGGGCCTCCCTGGAAACGGGCGACAATGTTGTATTTTGGTGCCAGGTAGTCTACAATTTTACCCTTTCCTTCATCGCCCCACTGGAGGCCCAATAGTACATCGATTCCCATAAGGTTGTGTATAAATTATAAAAACCTAACTGACCAGCGGTCGGTTAGGTTTTTATTGATTAGTGCTTAGGCTTTAGGCCCATTTTGTGCTGAATAAGTTTTTACGGCGCAATGTAGAGAGAAAAGTTGAATTGAAATAGTGAAAGGAGGAAAACTTGCGTTCAATGCGCGGTGTTGTTTTGAAAACAGTCAATACTACGTGCACAATGAAAAAAATAGGCTTGGTTGGGGGGATCAGCTGGATTTCCACCATTGATTATTACCGTTTTATCAATGAGGAAGTCAATGAAAGATTAGGTGGACTCAATTTTGCGGAGTGTCTGCTTTATTCGGTGAATTTTAATGATTTTCAACGAAACAACACAGGAGGCAATTGGGAAGCTACGCTCGAACTACTTGCTGATGCAGCGGAAAACTTGAAAAAGGGTGGTGCCGAAGCCATTGTGTTGTGTGCCAATACGGCTCATGCTGTTGCAGAAAAATTGGAGGAAAGGGTGCAATTGCCCCTCATCCACATTGCTACGGCAACAGCGGAGGACATTCAGCAGAAAGGTTTGAAAAAACTGGGTTTGTTGGGCACCAAGTTTACCATGGAGATGGATTTTTATAAGAACAAACTGGCTGAAAATGGCATCGAAGTTATGGTTCCAGCGCAGCTGGCGGTACGCGATTACATCCAGGAAACTTTGCGGGAGGAGCTGAGCAAAGGCATAATCCGACCAGAAACCAAAGAGAGCTACCTGGCCATCATTCAAGACCTGATCAACCAGGGTGCGGAAGGCATCATTTTGGGTTGTACTGAAATCCCTATGCTGATCAGCCAGGAGGATGTGGCGGTGCCTGTTTTTGATACAACGAGAATTCATGCCCGGGCGGCGGTGGATTTTGCGCTTGGGGCTGAAATAAATAACCCACATTATGCAGTCTAACCAATTCAGGAGAGGTAAAGCTTCAGGATATTTTGTGTGATGAGCATAAAGCATTCCTTTAGACTTGTAGTAAAATCTTTGTGCGCCTTTTCAAAAGGTTCAGCCTTTTGAAAAGTTCTTTAGCGCAAGATTGTGCAGGCAAAACCCTTCGAAAGTCTGAAACTTTCGAAGGGGAACTCTAGATCTGTACTTCGCCTCCTTGTATTGTCGGACTGCATGATGTAAGTAAATAAAGCAACCATGAAAACTAGCCTGATTATTGGCGTATTGTTGCTCTCAACTTGGTCATCCTTTGCGCAGGATACCAGCTTTATTTTTAAAAACACTGCAAATGGGGTTTACCACGTCATTTTTATTGAGCAAAAACCGGATAGTAAGTACTACAATTGGATTGCAGATTTAAATTTTAAACAGCTTGAACAGAAAAACTATTCCACCTCCATAAAATCTTTGAAAGGGAAAAACTCCAGACCTATGACCAAATACGATTTGGGTGACCTCCCCAGGCGATGGTGTTTACTATTTCAGTATAAAGGTCAATTTTATTTGTATTCACCCTCTGACTACTTGTTCAATTACAATATTGCTGTCACTGATTCAACATATGTTATTTGCTCTAGTGATAGTCCTCCACCTAAGCGCATTACTGCATTTACGAAACCAAACGCTACAACTTACCAATTCAAACTGAGTGGATACAACACGCAAGAAAACATCCGTATCCATATGGTAGATAGAAAAAGAGGAATTGCCGTTTTTGAAAAACCTTTGGCAGGGCCTAAACAAAGATATTGGTTTATGGTGCAGGCCGATAAAGTAAAAAACTTCCCTATGATCGTTAATTATTGCAAAACACAAAAGCAACTGGAATTTGATGGGTTTGACAAGGTGGATTTTGCGAAATGGATTGGGAAGAAGTGAAAGACACTAAGTTAACTCACATGACGCAGGCAGCAATGAATCCTGAAATGGGGCAAAAACAAGAATAGGTAGTATTCCATTTTGGTATATTACCCGAATTTTAGGTTTACGACTAGCGGCAGAGCCGCGAAACGTCATTAGGGCCATGTGCGAATGTTGAATAAAGGTGCAGCGCACCGGAACCCACTAACTTTGTCACAGTATCACTTGGTACAGTTAAAGAATGTTCCGGTGCGCTGCACCTTTAACCTAACATTTTACCTTTTTCCTAATGACGTTTCGCGGCGCTGCCGCTGGTCCGTTCCCTAAGTTTAATCTGCTTTCTTCAAGATTGCGTAATGTGAGGTAATCAAAAAGAATAGTCAAAACATCAACTATATGCTCACCACCGACATCAAAAAATCCATCGACACATGTATCCTCTGCTGGCTAGCCACCGTGGATGAAGACCAGCAGCCCAATGTTTCCCCCAAGGAGATGTTCACTTACCTCGATGACCACACCCTGCTGATTGCCAATATTGCCTCGCCCAATAGCGTGCGCAACATTGCGCAACAACCCAAGGTCAGCGTCAGTTTTGTGGATGTGTTCACCCAAAAAGGCTTCAAACTAAAAGGTGAGGCCAAACTCATCGGCAAAGAAGATGCCTCCTTCGCTGCTAAAGCAAAACGTTTCGCTGACTTGTTCTCAGACAAATATCCTGTCCAATGCGTCATTGAAATCAAAGTTACCAAAGTGGATTCTATTCTGGCGCCCAATTATTGGTTGTTCCCGGATAGCACCACGGAGCAGAGCCAGATTGAAGGAGCAATGAAAACATACGGAGTGAAGCCCGCATAAACAGCTTCTAACGTTTGACCAAAAAAGGTGGGCGAAGCGCCCAAACGCCAGGTGAAGGATTGCGCAAAACCAGCCACCAGCTAAAAAAGGCCAGGGCCGACAATTGAGCCGCCACGACCATCCAGTAAGGAAGGCTATGGCGCAGGTCGATCAACAAGCCATCCTGAGGATACACACCATAACCCACCAAAGCGGGAATGCGGAACCAGTAATAGCAGGAAACAGCAGCAGCGGCAAATACATTCACCAGGGTTCCCCACCTGGAGCGGGGCAAAACCCGGCGGAGCCCCAAAAACAATAACAGGGTGATGCACATGATTCCCCAGGGCAAGGCGTAAGCCAAGACGCATTCCATCCACCCCGCGGAATTCCGGCAATCGGGCACCTGAAACCAACCCCAAATGAAACCAGGCAAACACCCGGTCAATAGGTTCGCTGCCAGTTGTTGAAGTTTTCGGGTTTTGGGGGAACAGTTCAAGTCGGCAATTGGGGTAGAATCGGGACAAGGTATGACGCAGTTGTGGCAAGCCCCACAGTGGGCATTTGGTGGACTGAATAAAACCTTTTGCCCATAGAGTTTTTCTACCGGATGGATGGGACAAAGTCCCGAGCACCACAAACTTTTGGCGTCAAAAAAAATGCCACCCACGAAGGCGATACAAGCCAGCAAGGCCAAAATCAGGGCTGTTGCCAGTCCGTCGACATTCAAGGAGAGGTGACGGGCGGGTACAATGAGGAACAGGAGGCAAACATTGGCCAAATTCAAACGGTCTTGCCATTTTAGGGGAATGCGCTTCCGCTGAGAAAAGCCCAAACGATGTGGCAGCAAAGCAATACCGGCCAGCGGGCAAACGTTGCGCCATAAGCCCACTACCAGTACGAACAACAGAGGCGCGAGTGGAATCAGCACATTCCAAAAGGCCTTGATGCCGAGGTTCGGGGCCAAAATCAAGGCCGCAAAAATCCCCAGGCCCAGTACAAAAAACAATCCTTGCAAAGTCAGCCAGAGCAACTGAGTTGTCCCGCTCAGGGTAGAAGTGGCCTGAAATGTTGAATTGTTTTTTGGCATGACGCAGAAATATTTTTTAACTGGCGTGAATATAAAGGTGTAACTTATCTTGAGAAAGATGATTTTTGTCAATTGAAGCATTCCTTTACCAGCTGAAAGCAACAAGCGATGATTGCCCAGATTTTGAAACAAACGGGAAATTTTAATGAAGAACAGGTGCAATTGTTTGAATCCAAAATTGTGTACCGCAACCTGAGCAAGGATGACATTGTTTTGCCCGAGGGGGGCATTTGTTCTTCTGTTTTTTACAACCTAAGTGGTGCCCTTTATCAATTCAATTACAAAGCGGACAACGAATTAAATGTGATCGATTTGCACCTGGATCAGGAATGGTTTTTGAATGCCAGCAGTTTTTTCAACCAAAAGCCCTCGGATTGTTGCATCAAAGCTTTTACGGATTGTTCAATTTTTGAGTTATCTGTGTTCCGTTTGCATGAGCTTATTGCGGTATCGCCAGTTTTCCTGCAATTGGGTAAAGTGCTGGAACACGCTACAAGCAGGGTTCATTTTTTCGACAACCTGATGACTCCGCTTCAGAAATACCAATACGTACTGGATCATCGGCCGGATTTGATCCAGCAGTTTCCACTTAAAATCATTGCTGCTTACCTGAAAATCACGCCGGAGACCCTGAGCCGGGTGCGCGATAAATTGTCTAAGGGCAAAGGTCGTTCTTGATTTCGATCAAGTGTGTTTAGGTTGGACTTGACTTACCTTTGAACTACAATTCAAACACCACAGACTATGGACTTTCAATTCAAACGAACTTCAGGCATCAGCCTGATTATCGGCTCTTTATTGCTCATTGCAACGATGGTTTTGCACCCGAGTGGGGGTAGCGTAGAACACATTTTGCGCATTTCCAAGGTCATTGTAGGCTCCCATTCGCTGGCCATTTTGTGTCTACCCTTTATTGGTTTTGGGTTTTATGGCATCTCGGAGGCTTTACAAACGCCTGGCCGAGTAGCTACCCTGGCCTTTATGATGGCTGCGTTGGGGCTGGTCGCTGCCTTGATTGCTGCGACCATAAATGGCTTGACCCTTCCTTTGTTTTTGTCCCATTCCACCGAGGCGATTCAATCCCAACCGGAGCTGGTTCAATCCATCGTCAGGTATGGCGCGGCGATCAATCAACCCATGGATTATGTGTTCATTGTTTCCATTCTTTTGGCAATGGGAATTTGGTCGGTGTTAATCCTGCGGACGGCAGTTTTCCCCAAATGGGCGGGTTATTTGGGGATTTTGTTCTTGCTGTTGGTGCTGATTGGACTGGTCATGAGGTTCAATTTTATTGATTTGACTGGCTTCCGGATTTTTATATTTGGCTTGTTGGGCTGGATAATTAGTATGGGGGTGTTGATGATGCGGAGGTAGGGGGGAGGCTAAAGTTGATCTGAGTATAAAATAATTGGCAATTAAAAATTTTACGTAAATTATTGATTTTGTATTTTTTGAGTGACGAGTTCCGAATACATGACTTACGAATTTTGAAGTATGCTGCCGCAACGACTTAAACCAAGGCTGTGTCTAAGTCGCTGCGGTAGCTCACTTCAAAACTCGTAAGTCATGTATTCGGAACTCGTCACTCAGTTATTTTTAGCTGGTCTGGAGACTTGTACCAGCGCCAGTTACAAAGAATACACCCGCTCCGCATTCCTTCCCATCACATCGGCCTGCTCATCTGCAC